>JAJYKN010000082.1 GCA_021788515.1 Nitrospirota bacterium
CCGGATCAAGAAGTACGGGTATATGCAGACTGTGCTGACCCATGAAGGCGGTGACGGCGTTCGCGCCGCCTTCATCAACGCTCACCGCCAGCATTTCAAAGTCCTTCCCCGCGAGCTGTGGATAGAGCTTCGCAAGCAGGGGCAGTTCGTCGACGCACGGCGGGCACCAGGTGGCCCAGAAATGGACCATCACAATCTTCCCCTTGAAATCGGAGAGGCTGAAAAACCGGCCGTCCGGAGCCGGGATCCGGAAATCCGGGGCCCGGTCTCCGGTCGTAATGATTTTCTTCCCTATCGGCCTGTGCTTTGCCACATACCCGACGACAAAAAGGACTATCAGGAGCACCAGGATCCCCAGAAATAAAATCTGTTTTTTGCTGCTGTTCTTTGGTGCGGTGTCAGCCATGGTATTTCGCCCCCCGGAAAAATCGTTTGTTATTATACGGCTTCTTTCTCCCTGGAGCAAGATAAAACAGGCGCATGGGCGATGGCACCAGTCCAATTCGCAGCAAGCACTTTCATGGCCGCGCTCCTGCGTATTGTGGACTGAAAAACGCCGAAAGATCGGCTGTTACTGTTTATTTATTCCTGTCTGCCGCATCTTTTTAATTTGAAAAATCAAGGCAGTTTGCTATAATGGACGGGTATGATCAGCGAAATCAAACTGCACGGGAAAGCCAACGAAAAACTCGATTATTTCGTTACCATTACCGGCGCGGAATTAAGCAGCAGGTACTGTTACGAGTCGCTTCCCGAGGGGGATCGTTTCTTTTCCGGGAGGAACGAGTTCATTATTTCTCCGGACGGGATCAGCTACACCGGGACCGGCGGCAGCCTGTGCGAATACATGTTCGGCGTCGATCTGCCGCTGAAAGACCTCCTTCGGAAAGACGTGTCCAATCGTCTCGTGATGTACGGCGCCTTTTACGACAACACCGACAACATCAACTTCACCAACAACACCGGGGGGAAAGAATCCTTCGACCACGTGTTTCTTACCGGCAATGCTGTTTCGAATTATTACTTTTTCCTTCATGCCTCCCAGAAATCCGAAATCAAGGACATCCAGCGTGACATCCTCAGGAACATCGGCAAACAACTGAAGCGGAGTACGACCGTCGGCGCAAATGACGACACGCGGCTTTGCCGGGAGATCTTCGAATCCCTGGGCGATCCCCGTGCGCTGGTGTTTCTTTTCCGCCTCCTCAACCGGCACAACGAAGAGTATTTCCGGGCCTTCAACAGATTTTACGCTGAGCAGAAAATGCTTACCGACGAGGCCACCGCGGTCCTGAACGAGTTGGCCAAAAACTTCAGCATTATCCCCTACCAGCAGGAGCGCATCAAAATCGACGGGATGTATAAACTGACTGAAAACAAAAAAATCGTCGATGAATACAAGGACATCCTCATCTCCGTATCGGAAAAAGGGCAGGTCAACCCGTCGGAACTGGCGAAACTTTCCCGCCTTCGGACGCTCAGCCTTCGCCTCAACATTCCGCACACGCTCTTTGATACCCTCGACGAACTCCTGCTCAAGGACATGAATATTGTCGAGGTGGAGGAACCCGACTACGTACGGGACAGCCGCGCTATCTTCGAAGGCCTGTTCCTCCAAACGGACAAGATCAAAGGGCACATTTCACAGGAGGACCTCGTAAAGCTCCTCAAAGCCAAACAGAAGTCGACTCTCGTCAGGGACCAGGCGTTCGAAGGACTTCTCCTCGATACGGTTCGCGCCTGCGACGAACACGCCCGGGATCGAAACGATATGAGCGTTCTCGAGACCATGAGTTATATTCTGACATATTTCGACCGGTATGACAGCACCGCGACAACGATCAGCAACCTGGCATTTATGGAGAACTCGACTCTGGGCGAAGATAGCACCCGCAGCATCTTCGGAAATAAAGAGGTCTTCGATCAGATCAGCCCCGATCTCTTCCGTGAGCTTTTTGTTGACCCGCTGCGGGACAACCGGTACCTGACCCGGTACGGCCGAAAAAAAATCGATACGCTTTTTCAGGGGCTTGCGCAGATCAAATCAGGCGATACCACCTACCGCGACCTTGCGGCCTCCATCTCCCGGGTGAACGACGACGACAAGCTGTATACGGCGATACACCGCTACATCAAGGACCGGTTCAGGAGCATCTATGCCGAGTTGAATTCAAAGGAGGACCAGGAGATCTTCATACAGGACCTCAATCGCGAAATCCAGTCCAAGGGCATCGTTCAGGGACCGATCCCGCACAGCGTATTCGAGGAAATCATCCTGGACATCAGGAAAGAATCGTTTTATCTCAACAATCTCCTGCCCCATATCATCGTTTCCCGGGACAACCGGGTCCGCGAAGATTTTCTGATGAACAGCGGTCTCGACCGTTTCTACGTCGAGGAGCTGGAGAAAGATTATTTTGAAATGAACAAGATCGAGAGAAACATCCTCGAAGAGATCAGGAAGTAACCATGATGAGGCTGAGAATCTTGGATCGCTACATTCTCGGAGAAATGATCCCCTCGTTTTTCCTGAGCATGGCCGTGCTCCTGCTCGTTCTCTTTCTTGAGAAACTGTTCAGACTGGCCGACCTTGTCGTTTCAAAAGGCGTTCCCCTGATGTCGATCGTCAAGGTCCTGATTTTTGCCATGCCGAGCTTCCTGGTGATCACCATCCCCATGTCGCTCGTCGTCGCCTCGCTCACCGCTTTTTCCCGGATGAGCTCGGATTCGGAGATAACCGCGATGAAGGCGTCCCGGATCAGCTTATACGGAATGATCCGTCCGGTTTTCGCCTTTGCGCTGTTTGCCTTCATCGTCACGGCCTTCACGTCGCTCATTCTGGTTCCCAGCGCCAATGTCGCGCTCAAGGTCCACCTCTTCAATATGGTAAAATCAAGCGCCATGGTAGGCATCGAACCCGGGGTTTTCGGGACCACCTTTGACGGCATGGTGATGTACATCGACAAAATGGGGCCTCACGACACCATGGAAGGCGTATTTATTTTCGACGAGCGGTCGGCCAAGGAGCCTTACGCAATTGTGGCAAAGCAGGGCAGCCTCATCGCCGATCCAAAAACGTTGAACGTTACCCTCTCCTTGCAGGACGGTTCAATCCAACCCCGGGTGAGCGACGATCAATCGTACTCGCTCATGAGGTTCTCCACCGCACGCCTCTATCTCAACATCAGCAGTTCGTTTGCGAAAACAGGAGATACGAACATAAGCATTGAAGATATGAGCAACACAGAGCTGTTCCAGGCGATCAACAAAGCCCGGCAAACGGGAAAGCCGACGTACCCTCTTGAGACCGAACTGCACAAGCGCCTCTCAATTCCCTTTGCGTGCCTGATCTTCGGTTTGATCGGGGCGCCCCTCGGGATCAGAAAAAGCCGGTCGGGGAAGTCCGCCGGCGTCGCCATTGCACTTCTCGTATTTCTCGTTTACTATATCATCTTGGGCATGGCGGCCAACCTTGCGCAAACCGGCACCGTTTCGCCGCCGTTGTCTTTCTGGGTCCCGAATTGCATCATGGCCGTTGCTGCGGTGATATTCGTCGTAAAGAAAGCAAATGACACCAATTTCATGATCTGGAACAGGATCACCATGATCTATTACAGGGCAAAAAACCGGCTCAAAAAGCCCGTACTGCCCTGATCGCGGACATCCGGCTATGACACTGCTCAGCAAACATATATTCAAAGAATTCATCACCTTCGTCGGGGGTGTTTTGGTCGCCATCATCGTTGTGTATCTTTGCGTCGAATTCCTGCAGAAGGCGGACCGGCTCATCAAGTTCCATGCAACCCTTTCCCAGGTATCGCTGTATTTTCTTTACAGCATTCCCGGCATGGTCTCCTTGTCGCTGCCAATGGCGACCCTCATCGCATCACTGCTGTCGCTCGGCGGCCTGTCGCGCCACAACGAAATCATCGCCATGCGCGCAAGCGGCGTGAGCCTCGCGAAGATCGTCATGCCCGTGCTCGCCGGCGGCTTGCTGCTCTCCGTCCTGGGCTTTCTCAACAACGAGTATTTCATGCCCGTGTACAGTTCGCGCGCCAACTACATCCGCAACGTGGAGATCGAGAAAAAGCAGCAGCGAGTAATGTTTCAGCAGCACAAATTGTGGCTTCGCGGACCGGACAACAGTATTGCGAACATCGAGCTTGTTTCTCCAACCCGTACCGAAATGATAGGTCTGAACATCTACAAACTGAACCCTGACTTCTCGGTACGGGAACGGATATGGGCCGATCGCCTCGTCTGGGAAAACGGGGCCTGGAGGCTTAAGCACAGCCGTGCGTATACTTTTGTCGACGATAAGGTGCGTTCCCGGGTGGCGGACAATGAGATTTTCAACATCGTGGAAAGCCCCAGCGACCTCGGCATGATCGTGAAGGACTCCCAGGAAATGAATTTTCAGGAGTTGTGGGACTATGTCAAAAGACTCAAAATGAGCGGTTATAAGGCGTTGTCGTACGAGGTGGACCTGTACAACAAAATAGCGTTCCCCTTCTCCAGCCTGCTCGTGGTCATGATATCGCTCCCCTTTTCAATCCATAAGGTCCGCAGCGGCGGAGCGGGAAAAGGATTCGCCATCGCCATAGTAATCGCGTTCTTTTACTGGATGCTCATGAGCATCGGCAGTTCCCTCGGTCGCTCGGGCGTTCTCCCTCCCATGGCTGCCGCGTGGTTCGCCAACCTTTTATTCGGCGTCGCGGCTATTATTGTGCTGTTGCGGATGCAAAAAACGATGTGAGTTCCTGCCCGGTCCAGACGCCCGGCATTGGATTCCCTGCGTCAGCGTGTCAACAAACGAGATGAATCTTACTTGGGACGTCGGATACGATGAATAAAATATTTTTTTCACAGCGCATACTTGATTTACTTATCGACGAAGGCAGAATTAAACTCGAAAAGAACACCCTCACACTCCTGGCCAACGATCATCCTTCCTTTGAACTGGAGCCTGCCTATCGGTTCATCAGAACGGCCGACGGCGCTCCTGACCCGCACAACCTCGTGGGGCAGATCAAGTATGACCGGGAGATCAAGGCGATGCATGCGGAAGTCTATCTCGACTCCGTCTTGTACCGCGACATTGCTTACGAAGCGGAGCAGGGGTTCATCGGCGAAAAGAAGGAGCTTCTGGATAAGCTTTCGGACACGGACATTCTCGCCCGGTTTCTGCTGGAAAACCTGTTGTAATCTATGATAAAGAAGATAACAAAAATAGGACTCGGACTGGCCCTGGTCCCCTTCTGCCTGGGTTTTCTCTGGCAACTGTTCTCGACGATTTTTTCTTTGTCCTACCGCCCCAATACGCCCTACTATTTTGCCGCGGGAGTGATCTCCTATCTGACCGTGCATGTTTTGTTCAAAAAACCGATTCTCACCTATGTGTTCGGACATGAGCTTACGCACGCCTTCTTTACCCTGCTCTTTGGGGGATCGGTCAAGTCCTTTCATGCCAGCGATCGGGGGGGCCGGGTTGTCGTGACAAAGTCAAATTTTATCATTACGCTTGCACCCTATTTCTTTCCGATCTATACCTTCGGCGCCTTGCTCTTCTATGGCATTGCCAGGTCTACAGGCGCTGGAAACAACGCAATCAACACCGTCATTTTTTTTTCCGGGGCCGGCTTCACTTTTCATCTTATGCTGACGTTGATCTTTCTCCAGACCGACCAAAATGACATCAGGGAGCAGGGAGCACTGTTCTCCTATCCTCTTATTTTCCTGTTCAATATTATTTTCGCCGCGCTCCTGGTCGATATTTGCCTGGCCGAGAACATGAACTATCTCGAGTTCCTTGCAGGTGGTATAATGAAAGCGGTGAAACTGACGGAGTATGGATTTACGTCAATATTCGGGCTGATAGAAAAATCCGGAGCGGGAAACCGGCTATAAAAAAGACCGGCCCGGACGGCCCGGTGGGTTGAAAGGCAGGCATATGCTGAAAGTTGGACTTACCGGAGGGATTGCCAGCGGCAAAAGCCTTGTTGCACGGGTTTTGAAAGACCTCGGCGCGCACGTCATTGACGCCGACCGGATCGTTCATGAACTCCTGGGGCCCAACCAGCAGGCATGGCGAGAAATCATTGATTTTTTTGGAACGAACATCCTGCGCCCGGACAAAACCATCGATCGCCGGAAGCTGGGAGATATCGTCTTTGGCGACGGGCAAAAGCGCGAGTGGCTCAACACCTGCCTCCATCCCAAGGTTTTTACCGCCTATACCACGCAGGTGCGGAACGTGTGCGCCAGGCAGCCCGACACCATCATCGTGCTTGATGCCGTCCTCCTGATCGAGACGGGATACCATCGCAAGATGGACCGGGTCATCGTGGTGTATGCCGAACCGGAGCAGCAGGTGGAGCGGCTTGCCCTGCGGGACAAATTCACCCGTGAGCAAGCCCTTGCCAGGATCGGAAGCCAGATGCCGCTGGCTGAAAAACGCGGCCATGCCGACTACGTAATCGACAACACGGGCACCAGGGAATATACGGAAGAACAAACCAGGGATATTTTCATGAAGCTGAAACAAGAGG
>JAJYKN010000083.1 GCA_021788515.1 Nitrospirota bacterium
CCTCATCGAAAAGCACTCCCGGATACTCTCCGGGAAACTCGATCAACAGGGATCAGCCTTCATCACCGGACTCCTGAAGCGTGCAAACATCGATGTCGTGACCAACCAGCAGGAATATGAAGTACTGCGGACAGCAGGGACCCTGCAGTCAATACGGCTTGCTCCCGGCCGAATCATCAACGCCGACTTTATCATCGTGGCGCTCGAACCGAAACCGAACATCGATGTTTTTAAAACCTCCGGCGTCAGCGTGAACAAAGGCATTTTGGTCCGGGAAACGCTTGAGACGAACGTCCTTGACGTGTATGCAGCCGGGGACGTGGTGGAGTGCCGCGATATCGTGTCCAACAGCATGGCCGTGAGCGCCCTGTGGGAAAATGCAAAAGAGATGGGCCGGGTGGCGGGAATGAACATGGCCGGTGCACAGATCAGGTATGAGGGGTTCCTTGCAAACAGGTACATCACCGACATTCTGGACGTGCCAATCACGGCCCTGGGCCTGGTCGATCCGGAAGACAGCAACTGCGAAGTGTTCGTTGACAGCCGCGCCGACTTCTACCGAAAAACGGTGTTCAAAAATGATGTCATGGTCGGCGCACTGTTCATTAATAATACTACGGAGGACGCCGGTGTGTACGCCTATCTTATTAGGAACCGGATTCCGCTCGGAAAACTCAAAGCGATGGCTGTTCGCGGAACGCTGGGAGAGAACAAATATGTAAAACCAGGAACTTTTTCTATTTCCTGATGCTCCTTCTCCAAATCAGATTACCCCGTTTTTTTCAGTACAATACCGGCAAGAATTATAAAAATTACGACATCGGCAGCAACATGGGCCATCCACGGCGCAACCATGCCTTCGCTCCGTCGCCGCAGCGCTCCCAGCATGATGCCGTAGATGACGGTCATGGCAAGTCCAACTACGCCGCTCGGGAATCCCTCGCGATAGTGCAGGGCGCCAAAGAGCCAGGCTTGGCCAGCAAGGGAAACAAGGCCGGGGCCCGCTGCGCTGTCGAGTGTTTGCATGATGACGCCCCGGTATACGAGTTCCTCCAATGCGGCATTCCCCAGAGAAAAGCCGAGCCCCGCGAGCGGGAAAAGCCAGACAGGCATGTCGGGGAAATGGCCGAGATGGATTGTCAGGTCGGGCGTGAGCACGCGATACCACGCGTAGAGGGCAATGCCGGACATAACGGCGATCGTGAGCGCGAACAGCACGATGGCGCCGGTCACTCGTCCAGGCCGCAGCCATCCCAGGGACGTGCGCAGCGAAGGTACGGCAAGAACAACGGCAGCATAACAGAACAGGGGGATGAGCAGGAGATATGGCCAGGTGGGAAGCGACGGCAGTAGATAGGGAAGAGCGACGAAAAAAGCGGAAAAACAGGACAGGTGAAGCGCCTGGATCTCGCGGGTCAGGACGGAAGTGACGACGAGGAGAAGCGATGCCAGCACGGCCCAAGCGGTGATTCGTTCCGAGAATGACACCGAGGAGAGCAGGACCACGCAGAGGAGCAGAATTCCGCTGCCGGCCCGAGTCGAGCGTAAGGGCGGCTGGATCAGCCTGAAGAGCCCCTTTCTCCCAAGGACCTCCGTCATGCGGAATGGTGCTGCATTTCCTTTTCGCGGTACAGTTTTCTCAGCTCTTTTTTCATGATCTTGCCCGTTGCCGTCCTGGGAAGGTCTTCCGTCATAATGAACCGGCGCGGGATCTTGTAATGCGCCACGTGCTCGGAAAGATAATCCCTGAGCATTTTCGGAGTCGCCTGCGCCCCTTTCTTGTGAACGACGTACATGATCGGCAGTTCTTTCCCTTCTTCATGTTCGTGCGGCACGCCGATCATGGAACAGTCCTGGATCGCGGGATGCCGGTAGAGCACTTCCTCGACCTCATAGGGGTAAACGTTGAGGCCGTCCACGATGATCATGTCTTTCTTGCGGTCGATAATCCTGATGTGGCCTGAACGGTCGATGGAAGCGATGTCGCCGGTGTAGAGCCAGCCGTCCCTGATGGCCTTGGCCGTCTCCTCCGGTTTGTTCAGGTACCCTTGCATCACGTTCGGGCCTTTGACGATCAGTTCCCCTGCCACTCCCGGGGGAAACTCCTGACCGTTGTCGTCGACCACTTTGACCTGTATCCCGGGCAACGGCAGGCCCACCGTGCCGGGCTTCCTTTTATCCTTTTCGAGCGGGTTGAACGAGACCACGGGCGCGGCTTCGGTCAAGCCGTATCCTTCCAAGAGCGGGACTTTGAATGCTCTCTCGAACTCGTCGATCACTTTCACGGGCAGGGGCGCAGCGCCGGATACGCACAGTCTAAGGTTTAAGAGGAACTTTACGAAAAAGGGCATGTTCCGCTCAGCGAGGATCTTGTAGACCGTGGGAATGGCCACAAAAAGCGTGATGCGGTCCACGATGAGGCTTTTGACGACACGGTTAAAGGGGCGGACCGAGGGGAGGAGGGAGATCATCGCCCCGGTGATGAGCGGGAGGATGACGCAGACGGTATAGGTGAAGGAATGAAACAGCGGAAGAAACACGACGAACCGGTCCTTTCCCGTAATGCGGATCACCTCTGTCGCGGCCAGGGCATTTGAGAGAATGTTCCGGTGCGTGAGCAGCGCACCCTTGGGCCTGCCGGTCGTGCCTGACGTATAAAGGATGGTCGATACATCGTCAGCTGAATGGTCAGGGGCCTTGAAGGGGTCGCCGGGGAAGGAGGAATGGGCGATCTCGGAAAGGGTGAGAAAGGAGCGGGCGCCGCTCTTGTCGAGTTTGTGCACGGTCCCGGCGCAATCGCCATCGTAGAGACAAAACAGCACGCCGGCATCGTTCAGGATAAAGTCGATTTCCTCGTGCATCAGAAGGTTGTTCAGCGGAAGCACGACGCCGCCGCCGCGGATGATGCCGAAGTAGGCTGCAATGTAATGGGGGCAGTTGTGACAAAGAAGAGCGATCCGGTCCCCCGGTTTCATGCCCCGGTCTGCGAGGAACGCGGCAAATACGTCGGCCAGCCGGTCCATTTCCCGGTAGGGAAATTTTTTGCCCTCAAATTTTACGAAGGTCTTGCGCGGGGTCATGGCCGCACGCTTGCGCAGAACGTGGTCCAGAGGAAGGATATCCTTGATCATGCGCGTCAGTATACCATAGTCGGAAAAGCGGGAGAAGAGAAAAAAACGGTCCTGTAAGGCCCTCCTGTCCCCGAAAACAAAATCTGCGCCCAAAGGCGTAAACTCAGCTTTTTTGCCGGCTCGCGGGAATGAACTGAACTGGGCACCACGACCGGGTCCTCCTTGACAATATACAGGATTCGATCTATCCTTTATGTAGGTAGAGAGGCTGCACGAGCTGATTTCATCTACGGGAGAAGGTTGCGGGATTTTTTGAGGAGGCACGAAATGGAACGAAAAGGAATTGTTACCATGAAAGGAAAGCCGCTTACCCTCATCGGGCCCGAGATCAAGCCCGGGGATAAAGCGCCGGATTTCATTGTGCAGGACGGGGCCCAGGGCGAGGTCAGGCTCGGCGATTTTGCGGGCAAGACGAAGATTATCAGCGTAACGCCTTCGCTTGATACGCCGGTGTGCGACCTGCAGCTCCGGCGGTTCAACCATGAGGCGGCGAACCTGCCGCACGACGTCGTGGTGCTGAATATCAGCATGGACCTTCCCTTTGCGATCACGCGGTTCTGTACAACGGCGGAAATCGACCGGGCAAAAGCGCTGTCTGACCACCGCGAAGCGTCGTTCGGGACGGCCTACGGCGTTCTGATGAAGGAACCGCGGCTTCTCGCGAGGTCGATCTTTATCATCGACAAGGACGATGTTGTTCTGTATAAAGAGATTGTTCCCGAGCAGTCAAATCATCCGGACTATGAAAAAGCCCTGTCCGCTCTCCTCCTGATCACGGGCCAGGAAAAAGCGGCATAGGGGATTTTCCGGGGCGAGGGAGAGAGGCGTGAAAAAAAAGGCCGGTCTCGGAATCCAGGCCGGCCTTTAAAAAGTTTGGCGCTTAGAGTTTTACGACATTCGCTGCTTTCGGGCCTTTCGGGCTGTCAACAACGTCGAACGTCACTCCCTGACCTTCGGACAGGCTCTTAAAGCCGCTGTCCTGGATGTCTGAGAAGTGGACGAAAACATCTCCGCCGTCTTCCTTGGTAATGAATCCAAATCCCTTGGAATCATTGAACCACTTAACGGTTCCTTTTGCCATTCAGGTTGGACCTCCTTCCTTCTAATAATAACGCCCCCTCTCCCGCCAAGGGGAGAGGGGCAGGGGTGAGGGGAGTTTATATGAAGATGACGGAACTGTCATAAAAAAAGCCGCAAAGCGTAAAATCTTTGCGGCACTCTCACAACAAAGACTTCCGTACTTCGGCGGAATAATTCCATAGTATCTGAAAAAAGTCAAGTATTTTGTGTGTTCCGTCCATCGTTCCGGCTCGCTGCGTGGTGTGGACAGTCTCTCGTGGAGAGGGTATACTCTGGAGAGAACGTCCGAAGGAGAGAACATGCCCCGTACCCGTCAACAGAAGGTAAAAGTAACGCGCACCAAGTGGAACCTCAAACCGCTGTTCGCAAGCGATAACGATCCGCGCATGGAAGAAAAACGCAAGATCGTTTCCGAAAAGAGCAATGCGTTCATCAACGCGTGGAAGGACCGGATTGATTACCTCGAAGACCCGCTCATCCTGAAGCAGGCGCTCGACCAGTATGAATTGTGGAAACGGCAATGGGGAACTGACGGCGACGAGGGCTACTATTTCTGGCTCAGGACGCAGCAGGACCAGACCGATGCAAAGCTTAAGGCCAAATTCAATAAAATAGAAGAGTTCAGCAAAAAACTGGAGAACGAAAGCCAGTTCTTTTATTTGCGCATCGCAAGGATCAGGCCCGAGCTTCAAGAACGCTTCCTCAAGCACAGCGCCCTCGGGAAGTACCATCATTTTCTGGAACGCATTTTTGCCGAATCCCGGTATCACTTGAGCGAGCCCGAGGAAAAAATCATGAACCTCAAGTCGGCCACCTCCTATTCGAACTGGACCAGGATGACCTCGGAGTTCCTCTCCAGGGAAGAGCGGGCCGTACTGACGGAAAAAGGCGTGAAAAAGGTCATGCCGTTTTCGGAAGTCACCGGCCTCATGAACAGCAAGCATAAGCGCGTCCGGGACAGAGCTGCCGAGGCCTTCAACGACATCCTGAAGAAAAACGTCGACGTTGCCGAAGCGGAGATCAATTCCGTTCTCGCCAATAAAAAGGTGGACGATGAGCTGCGCAGTACGCTGAGACCGGATACGCTGCGGCACGTCGCCGACGACATCGAGAGCGAGGTCGTGGATACGCTCATCGCTTCCGTGGCCGGCCGTTTCGACATCCCGGCGCGGTATTACGCGCTCAAGGCGAAGCTGCTCAAGATCAAGCGGCTCGAGTACCATGAGCGGAATGTGGAGTACGGGGTCGTGGCCAAACGGTATCCCTACCCGCAATCAGTGGACCTGGTCCACACCGTGATGAACAAGCTCGACCGGAAGTTCGGCGAGATCTTTGCCGGATTCATCGAGAACGGCCAGATCGACGCGTTCCCGCGGAAGGGCAAGGACAGCGGCGCATTCTGCATGCACCACCTCATCACCCAGCCGACGTACATTCTCCTGAATCACACGAACAAACTGCATGACGTCCTGACGATCGCGCACGAGCTGGGCCACGGCATCAACAACGAGTTGATCCGGGAGAAGCAGCATGCCCTCGACTTCGGCACGCCGACCTCGACTGCCGAGGTGGCGAGCACGTTCATGGAGGATTTTGTGCTCGAAGAGATCATCCGGAGCGCCGACGATGAACTGCGGCTCGCCATCATGATGCAGAAGCTGAACGATGACGTGTCCTCGATCTTTCGACAGGCGGCCTGTTACCGGTTCGAGCAGGAATTACACGCGGTCTTTCGGACCAAGGGATATTTGTCGAAAGAAGAGATCGGGACCTTATTCCGGAAGCACATGGCCGCGTATATGGGAAAGGCCGTGGAACAGTCGGAGGGTTCGGAAAACTGGTGGGTCTACTGGAGCCATATCCGGTATTTCTTCTATGTCTATTCTTACGCGGGCGGACTTTTGATCTCGAAGGCGCTCCAGAATTCGGTAAAAAGGGACCCCGCCTTCATTGAGAAGGTCAAGGAATTTTTGTCTGCCGGACTGTCGGATTCGCCGAAGAACATCTTTCGCAGGCTGGGAATCGATGTTGCCGACAAGCAGTTCTGGGGCAAGGGTTTGGACGAAGTTGAAAAGCTGCTGAACGAGACCGAGGCGCTCGCAAGGAAGCTGGGGAAGATAGGGGCCAGGTTGTCGCGATAATCCTTTTCGCTCGTTTTTCCGATCAAGTTATGTAACAGTAATTTTGTGACCGTCGAATTCGACGATTTGGCCTGCCCGTATTTTACAGCGTTTGCGTAATTCCACGAGGCCGTTGACTTTGACGCGGCCCTCCGAGATAACGGTATTTGCCATCCCTCCCGTATTGCACAGCCCCAT
>JAJYKN010000084.1 GCA_021788515.1 Nitrospirota bacterium
AGCGGGAAATGGTCAACTCCGGGATCGCCCGCCCCGCCAAGGTACATCCAGTCTGCCCACGGCTCATAGCTCTGGGCCACCGTCAGCAGTTTTCTCCTCAGAATGTCTATATCTTCTTTGCTCATATTTTCGATATCGACCAGCATGTGCTCATTACCTCCGATCGAAGTGAAGTTAATCTCTACTGAAAAGCTCGGGATTAAAGTAAGATCGATTCGAGTAATATGCAACCGACCCAAAAGGCCTGCTGGCGGCCTGTTGCTGTGTAAGTGAGGCCGGGCGGAAGGATTTGTGAGACTGTGCACAATTTTTTGTTGCACAGCGAAATGCTCCGTGGTACAAATTTACATTGCTTGATGTCACTTCGGTGCCGACTATCCCGAAACGGACGAAAAGGACGACAAGTGCTTCTTAAACTCGGTGTAAATTCCCAGGCCCCGCCATTGGCTGCTGAAAAAAATCCCTGTCGTCAATTTTTCGATGTGAGGCGGTCCCTGGAGTTATTGATCTTCAATGGAGCGACCTCCCGGTGTGCTAACGCCTGGAGGTGTTTTTTTAGGTAGTTGGGTGAACATTTGGAACTTTTTTATCATCTCTGCTCGGGAATCAGGCGTGTAGTCGTGGGGTTTTCCCATACCACGGTAATTAATAGGACACTTCGCTAATCTTAAGGAGAAAGAGACTAATGTCACAACTACTCCCCCCTCATGGTGGTAAAGGTTTGACCTGCTGTCTGCTGGAAGGTGCCGAGCTCCAAGCTGAACTGAAAAAAGCGCAAGGTCTTAAAAAAATCAACATTTCTCCGCGTGAAAAGGGCGACCTTATCATGATGGGCATCGGCGGTTTCAGTCCGCTGACCGGTTTTATGACCAGGGCCGACTGGAAAGGCGTTTGCGAAAATTTCCTTATGGCCGACGGCACTTTTTGGCCCATCCCGGTAACCCTTTCGGCATCCAAGGAAGATGCCGCCGCAATTAAGATGGGTGAGGAAATCGCTCTTTTCGACCCTGAGCGCCAGGAAATCATGGCCACTATGAAGGTCACCGAAAAATACGAGATGACCGAGGCCGACAAGAAGTTCGAATGTGAAAAGGTCTATATGGGCGAAGGCACCAAGACTGCCGAGGAGTTTTGGAAGATCGCCAAAGACGACCATCCCGGCGTGCAGATGGTGATGGCGCAAAAAGAGGTCAATCTTGCCGGCCCGGTCAAGGTGCTAAGCGAGGCCGAGTATCCGACAAAATATGCCGGCGTCTACATGAGACCCGCTGAATCGAGAAAGATTTTCGAAGAAAGAGGCTGGAAGGAAATAGCCGCTCTTCAGTTGCGCAACCCTATGCACCGTTCGCACGAATATCTGTGCAAGATCGCAGTCGAAGTCTGTGACGGCGTTTTCATCCACTCCCTGGTGGGTAACCTCAAGCCCGGCGATATTCCAGCCGAAGTCCGCGTTAAATGTATCGACGTTCTGGTCAAGAACTATTTTGTGGAAGACAAGGTCCTCCAGGGCGGCTATCCGCTGGATATGCGCTATGCCGGTCCTCGCGAAGCCCTTCTGCATGCCACTTTCCGCCAGAACTACGGGTGCTCGCGCATGATCATCGGCCGCGACCATGCCGGTGTGGGAGATTTCTACGGGATGTTCGAAGCGCAGACCATTTTCGACAAAATCCCCAAAGCGGCGGGCGGAAAAGGGCTCCTCTGCACTCCGCTAAAAATCGACTGGACTTTCTATTGCCATAAATGCGACGGCATGGCGTCTCTTAGGACCTGCCCCCACGGCAAGGAGGACCGCGTTCTGTTGAGCGGTACGGCGCTGCGCAAGGGACTTTCCGAAGGCACGCAGATTCCGGACCATTTCGGCCGTGAAGAGGTGCTCGCTATTCTTCGTGAATACTATGCGGGTCTTGAAGAAAAGGTCGAGATCAAGCTGCATGGCGCTGCAACGGGTAATAAGTAAACCCGTACGGTTCTTTTGAACTAAAGGAGATGCACTGAAAAGTGTGTCTCCTCTTTTTTTTGCAGCTGCTCCGAGGGGCTTTTCCGATTGAAAAAGCTTCTTTTCAGGGTTAATTTTACTCGTTTAAGTTGAAAAAACATCCGCCGAAGGTAGTGCCGGTTTCGGCTGGCGGTTTCACCGCCCCGCTTGTTTGCGAATCAAAAATTCCCAAAAAAGGGCTTTTCGGCGAAATCAAAAGTAACGGAGGAGTGGTATGGCTGATGCTCAAGATAGCGCCCGGACAATTCTTGTCGCAGGCGGCGGGATAGCCGGGCTGAGCGCCGCTGTGGAAGCCGCCGAAGCCGGCTTCAGTGTGGTCCTGGTCGAACGGGAACCATTTCTTGGCGGTCGCGTGGCCCGCATGAACAAATACTTTCCCAAGCTCTGCCCGCCCCAATGCGGACTGGAGATAAACTTTCGGCGCATCCGTAATAATCCGCTCATACAGGTCATGACCATGTCTGAGGTGGAAAAAATCGAGGGAGAAGCGGGTAATTTTACCGTCGCGATTCGTGTAAGACCGCGGTTTGTAAATGAAAAATGCACGGCCTGCGGAAAATGCTCGGAAGCCGCCCAAACGTCTATCCCGAATCTTTTCAATAGCGGGCTGAGTTCCGTAAAGGCCGCGTATCTGCCTCATGAATTCGCCTATCCGATGCGCTACGTGATAGCCCCCGAGGTTATCGGAACTCCCGAAGCCAAGGCCATAGAGGCAGCCTGCGCGTATGGGGCGGTCGAGACGGATATGGCTGCAAAGAGCGTCGAAGTCAAAGCGGGCGCTATAATATGGGCGACCGGCTGGACTCCTTTCGACATTTCGGCGATTTCCTACTACGGGGCCGGAAAGTACCGGAACGTGGTTTCAAACGCTGTAATGGAGCGGCTTGCATCCGCTAACGGCCCTTTTAAGGGCGTCATATCGAGACCTTCCGACGGAAAACAGGTGAAGAAGATCGCGTTCGTTCAGTGTGCAGGATCAAGAGACGAGAACAATTTGCCTTACTGCTCGAGCGTATGCTGCCTCGCCTCGCTAAAGCAGGCGACCTATCTGCTCGACCAGGAGCCCGAGGCCGAAGTTTCCATCTTCTACATAGATGTGCGCGCTCTTGGCAGGCATGAAGGCTTTTTCGATAAAGTCCGTCAGGATAAGCGCGTTACCCTCGTTAAGGGCAAACCGGGCGAAATCACTGAGGACCCGCAGACGGGGATGGTTACCGTACAGGTCGAAAACCAGGAGACAGGCAAGATACTCAAGGATCAATACGATCTGGTGGTGCTGGCTGCCGGGATGGTCCCCTCCACCGCGGGACAGAAGATCCCTGCCCCTGCCGTCGCTTACGACGAATATGGCTTCGTTCTCTCAAACGGCCAAACTCAGGGCATTATCGGCGCCGGTTGCAATAGAAGGCCCGCCGATGTTTCATCGACCGTTCAGGACGCGACCGCAGCCGTTCTTAAGGCTATCCAGGCTTGCAGGAGGTAGAGGATGGAAAAGAAAATCGGCGTATATATATGTTCGGGCTGCGGGATCGGTGAGAGTATCGACCCGGAGGCCCTGTCGGCGGTGGCCGGGGAACACAGCGCAGCGGTTTGCCGCACGGATCCTTTTCTGTGCGGAGCCGAAAGCCTTGCGCGCATAAAAGCGGATATCGAATCGGAAGGCGTTAACAGCATCGTGATCGCGGCCTGCTCGCCACGCGTTATGACCGATGTCTTCGATTTTCCGCCCGATAAGGTGCTCGAAAGGGTGAACCTGCGCGAACAGGTTGCATGGTGCCAGCCGGCTGGAGAAGAAGACACCCTCATGATGGCTGAGGACGCCCTCAGGATGGGGCTGGTGCGGCTCAAAGAATCCCAGCCTCCCGAACCTTTTATTGCGGAAGATTTTAGTAAGAAAATCCTGGTGGTGGGCGGGGGCCTGACAGGAATGACCGCCGCGCTCGAAGCCGCCAGGGCAGGGTATGAAACGATCCTGGTGGAAAAGGAAGAAAAGCTGGGAGGCTATGTAAAGGACGTCTATCGCCTTCCGCCGTGCGATCCTCCGTATGAAAACCTCCTGGATTTCAATTTGGAAGACTTGACGGCCAAACTTTCGAGCGAGCCGGGCGTAAAAGTTTACACGGGCGCCATGGTGGCCTCGGTTTCAGGGGCGCCTTGCATGTTTGACGTCGAGATCGGCCAAAATGGGGCGACCAGCAGCGAGCGTGTCGGTGCGATTGTCCTGGCCACCGGGTCTGTGCCCTACGATGCATCGAAACTGACAAGCCTTTCGTACGGAACCTCCCCGGATATCATCACTGCGCGGGATCTCGAAGTCATGTTCAAGGGCGGGGATGTCAAGAGGCCCTCCAATGGGCAGCCGGTTGGAAGCGTAGCCTTCGTTCTTTGCGCCGGTTCCAGAGACCCGGAGCATCTGCCCTATTGTTCGTCTGCGTGCTGCGTCGAATCTTTGAAGCAAGCCAGGTATTTCAAGGAGGCCAACCCCGAAACGCCTGTCTACATTTTCTACAAAGACATTCGCTCGACCGGAAATTATGAACTGCTCTACAAGCAGCTCCAGAAAGACGGTGTGATTTTCGTGCGGGGCGGCGTTACCGGAATCGATGACGACGGCTCGGGCGCTCTTGTCATAACTTCCGACGACGTGCTCACCGGCTCTCCTATAATGTCGGAGAGCGTGGACCTGGTTGTGCTGGCCACGGGCATGGTCCCGACGAGCGCGCTGGGTGAGCCTTTCAAGGTGCAGGCGCCCCAGGAGGGAGCACCGGCGCCGGTGGCTTCGGACGCCATTCTCGTCTCCAATCTCCTCAACCTCAAATACCGGCAGGGACCGGAACTGCCCGGGCTCGAATACGGTTTTCCCGATTCCCACTTCATCTGCTTTCCTTATGAATCGCGGCGAACCGGTATTTATCCCGCCGGAACGGTCCGCGCTCCGATGGATTACCAACAGGCCGGGACCGACGCGATGGGCGCGGCTCTTAAGGCCATCCAGTGCGTCGAAATGGTTTCCGCGGGCAAAGCCGTTCATCCCAGGGCCGGAGATCAGAGCTATCCCGAATTTTTCATGCAGCGCTGTACCCAGTGCAAGCGCTGTACGGAAGAATGTCCGTTCGGGGCGATCAACGAAGATGAAAAGGCCAATCCACTGCCCAATCCCACCCGGTGCCGCAGGTGCGGGGTCTGCATGGGGGCATGCCCGGAAAGGATCATTTCGTTCAAAAATTATTCTGTGGGCATGATAGGAAACATGATCAAGACTATAAACGTGCCCGACGAATACGACGAAAAACCAAGACTGCTCGTGCTGGCGTGTGAAAACGACGCCTATCCGGCCCTGGACATGGCCGGGATTTCGGGACTGTCCTATAATCCGTGGGTGAGAATCATCCCCGTGCGCTGCCTGGGATCGGTGAACCTGGTCTGGATTGCAGACGCGCTCTCCAAGGGAATCGACGGCATTTTCCTTCTCGGATGCAGGCACGGAAACGATTACCAGTGTCATTTCATCAAAGGAAGTGAACTGGCCAACACACGCATGACCAAAATCCAGGAAACCCTTGACAGGCTCGCCCTGGAATCGGATCGCGTGAAGATGGAACAGGTTGCGATTACTGATTTCAACCTGATTCCGAAGATTCTGGACGATTTTGCTGAAAAAGTGAACAGCCTTGGACCCAACCCGTATAAGGGGTTCTGATTCGATTGTCGATGCGCCGTTTGCCAAAGGAGCCTTTGAATCAGACTGCAAGGAGCACTCGATATGGAACCGAAGAATATCCTGCTAGAAATGAAGGAATATATAGTTGAAATGGGGGCTGAAACCATCAACTGGTGCATGCAGTGCGGCCTGTGCACCAACTTGTGCCCCTGGAGGCTCGTGCCCGGACAAACCAGCGAGGAATTTAACATCCGGTACATGCAGCGGCTGGGGCAGATGGGAATCGAGGGGTTCGAGGACGAAAACATGCTTTTCGCCTGTTCGACCTGCGGAATGTGCCAGAACAATTGTCCCCGAGGCGTAAAAATCATCGACAATGTCAGGGCGATGAGGGCCAGCATCGTCGGCGGAGGCATGCCTCCGGCAGGGTTGCGCCCGATTCTCGGTAGCTGCCACGCGAACGGAAATCCCTGGTCGGGCCCGCGTGAGAACAGGACCAAATGGCAGGAAGGACTCGACATCCCCAAGTTTGGACCCGATACGGAATACTTCCTGTTCGTATGCTGCCATTCCTGCTATGACCCGCGCAGCATGAAGATCGCCCGAAGCATTGCTCAACTGCTGCTTCGCGGCGGGGTGAGCTTCGGAGTGATCGGGGTGGAGGAGAACTGCTGCGGGGAAAGCATGCGCAAGGTTGGCGACGAGGAGCTTTTCCAGAAGCTTGCCGCAGCCAATATGGAGCTTTTCAATGCAAACGGGGTCAAAAAGATTATCACGACCTCTCCGCATTGCCTGTGGAGCTTTAAGAACGATTACGCACAGCTTGGCGCCGAATGGGAAGTGTTGCAC
>JAJYKN010000085.1 GCA_021788515.1 Nitrospirota bacterium
TCCGCCCTACGGCGCCGCTGTAACGTCGCATCAATAGTACGGCACTCAGTCCCTTCAGCGCAGGCATCACCGCTCTCTTGATGGTGGTCTTCCGCGGTGTTTTCGAGCAGCTTGCCGATTTTTGTCGATACAATGACATTGGCTTTTCCTGGAAAGAGTTTCTCCCGGTCACTGAGTGCCGGTACTTTTTGTTTCCTGACCCGTTTCTCCGATATAGACGTCGACTAACTGGCCGGGGTAAAGAACGATATTCTTGGGCCTCTCGCATTTGAATATTATCGGCAATACTCTTACATCGACCCGTTCGGTCCGCTGGTTTGATAGTTCGATTTTGGGAGAGACATAGGGCTGTATCCGCACATATTCCAGGGGAATCTTGATATCCGTCCCCGGCAGGGACATGGTCGCTTTGATCAGCGACGCCTGGGGCAGCCTGTGCACGAGTATCTCGTCGATATAACACCGGACCTCGAGAAAGGGGTGCGAACTGCCCATGACAAGGATGGGCGTAAGTGTCTGCGTATAGGTATCGTACGAGCCCTGGGCGGATATATAGCTGCCGACTGAGGTATTGATCGAAAGGACGATACCGTCTGTCGGCGCCTTCATCGCGTATTTGGACAACAATGCTTGGGCGAGCTCGTACTGTTTCAGCGCTACTTCCGCATTTGCTTTTGCCACGTCGGTCGCGTTTTTTGCGTTGTCCAGATCGTTCTTGCTCACCGATCTCGGCTCCAGTTCATAGGATTTCATCAGTTTGTTCAGTTGGTCCTGAGAGCTTTTCAGGCTTGCGCTCGCCAACGCTACCTGTGCCTTCTGCTGATCGACGGTTGCCCTCTGTACGGAATCGTCGATCAGGATCAGCGGGGTCCCCTTTTTTACGGTTGCTCCCTCGCTCACGCGGATGTGCACGACTGTTCCCGGGACTTCCGGATAGATATTGATGTTCGCGCCGTTTCCTTGATAGCTTTCAATAATGCCGTTGGCATAGATCCCCTTTGAATAAGGATTGGAAGCCGGATTGAACGCCGGGGGCTGAGGTTTTTTTTCTATGCCGGATAGGTAGGAGCCCACGATACCGATCAGCAGGCCGATGATCGCTGTGATGAATATCACCTTATTCCTCATGGGGGCCTCCCTTTTCGATGCCGAGGATCCTGCCGTCCTCCATTTTCATGATCCTGTCGGCGTATTCGAATATCCTGCTGTCGTGGGTGACGATGATAATGCACCGCATCTCGTTCAGGACATTGTGCTTGACGAATTCCACGATCCGTCTCCCCGTGTCTCCGTCCAGCGATGCGGTCGGCTCGTCGAAGATCAGGATATCGGGGCTGCTCGCGATCGCTCGCGCAATCGCGACCCGTTGCTGTTCACCACCGCTCAATTTGACCGGCGGGAGATTTGCACGGTCCTTTATCCCCACGATCTCAAGATACTCCATGGCGCTGTTCATGGATTCATTCCAGTCGCGCCGTTTCAGGATAAGGGGGATCGCCACGTTTTCGGCTGTTGTCAGCCTCGGGAAAAGGTGAAAATCCTGAAACACGAATCCGACCTTGTTCAACCTGAAATCGGCCAGCTGGTCGCTTGTCATGCTCCAGATGTCCTTGTCGTCGACAAGCACCGAGCCGGAATTCGGCCTGAGAATTCCCGAGATCAGGCTTAATAGGGTTGTCTTACCGCTCCCGGAAGGGCCCTCGATGTAAAACATTTCCCCGAAATCAGCTTCAAAACTGACTCCTCTGACGGCATACGTTTTGGCTTCCCCTTCACCGAACCATTTGATCAGTTCATGAGCTTTTACCGCCAAACCGGCCATATTATCCTCTGAAAATGTCGAACGGCTCTATCTTGAGCACTTTCCTGACGCCGATATAGCTTGAAATGCCGGCAATAATCACGACCATGACAAGGGCCATGCCGAGATTTCCATACGTTATTAAGGCTGCGTAGTCCGGCAGCCGCAGTTTTGCGATCGTAATCAGGAGAGAGGCAAAACCGATGCCGAGGCCGTAGCCGGTGAGAGCTGTAAACGTCGCCTGGAAGAGGATCATAAAGATCAGTTCCTTCCCCTTTGCCCCGATAGCCTTTAATGCGCCGAATTTTTCCAGGTTCTCCAGGATGAAGGTGTAAAAGGTCTGGCCTGAAATGGACAAGCCTACGATGAAACTTATTACGGTCATGATGAGCACATTGGTGCCGAGGCCCGTCTTGTATTTGTAAAAAGTGGACGTTTTCTCGATGAACTCGTCTTTCGTCAGCGCGAGGTATCCAAGGTTAGCCACCTGCTGCTTGATATATGGCACGGCATCGTTGCTCTTCGGATCGACCAGAATAAAAGCATCGGTAAATCTCGAGGAGGGAATATAGGTGATAGCCCTGTTATAGGTCGTGTAAAGGGTCGGCACTCCGAACAAGCCGCTGGTCGTGACCCTGGCAATGCCCACGATCACACCCCGGTGATCGTTTATTTCAAATTCAGTTCCGATCCGGGGATTTTCGAGCTTGGGGAATTCAGCGTCCTTGACCACGACAAAAGCATTTTCCGCATAGATATCATCGATCTTTCCCTCTATGAGCTCTGGCCTGCCAAACAGGCTGGAGTCATCCAGCCCGAGGACCGTCACCGATTGATAAACGCCGCTGCGCAGTTTCACAAGCGCACCGCCGGAATAGAGCGGGACTGCGTAATTGACGCCGTTAATACTCCGTACCGCGTCCAACACATAATCCGGCATCGGAATACTGTTCACCGCGGTATTGACGGCGGGGTCCATCACCCAGATCTTGGCGCCTACGTTGAGGACCGTAGCGGATGACCGGTGCAGGATGCCGGCGAACAATGAGGTCATCATGATCATCAAAAAGACCGCGAAAGTTATCCCCATGAGCAAGGCGGCGAATTTGCCCTTGTCGTTCACCAGCAGCTTATAGGCGATTTTGAGGATTCCTTTCACTGTGGTTCTCCCTTTTTCGCAGCGGATCGACGTGAGCAAAGTCGAACGGTATATTGGGGAACACTTTCATAAACAAACTATAGCACTCCTACCGGTACGCCGCGCAAAATCCGGATGCGCTGTCTTTTTTGCGTTATTTTGCCGGGAACTTAGCGTGTTTGTCTTGATAAAAAATCATTCACGTGATATCTTCTAGCAAGATATAAAACAATTTATTGATCGTTACGTGAAAGAAATTGTATATATTTGCAATACCATGCGAAACAACAACGATGTCTTGCAGGGAATATGCCGCAGCGTTCAATCTTAGTTGCCGAGGCCGTCGAAAACAACGCGATTTATCAGGAGGGGGAAAAAGACTAAACGATCTTGAACACCTCAATCCTGGAGATCATTGGTATAAGGTGTTTAGCTCCGTGCAAGAAACTTTTCAAAGGCCGTGAAAAAAAGAAAATGGAAAATCAGAGCCAAGACAATAAATCCAGTTTCGCGGAAGATACAGCCATTCAGACGATGAACCTGACCCGTGAGTTCGGTCAACAGACAGCAGTTGACCGGATCAACATCAACGTCAGACAGGGACAGATCTTCGGATTACTCGGTCCGAACGGCGCGGGGAAAAGCACTACGATCAAAATGCTCACGACGCTCCTTGATCCGACTTCCGGAACGGCAATTGTGGCCGGCTTCGATATTGTTGACGAGCCCGCCCAGGTACGGAGACGAATCGGATATGTCCCTCAAATGCTGTCCGCGGACGGCGCGTTAACGGGACGTGAGAATTTAATGCTCTCAGCCAAACTTTATCGCATGCCCGGCTCGGAGAGAGCCGCCCGTATCGACGAAGCCCTGAAATTTATGGGGCTGGAAAACTCGGCAAAAAAACTCGTCAAGACGTATTCAGGCGGAATGATCAGAAGGCTGGAGCTTGCCCAGGCAATGCTCCACCATCCCGTTGTCCTCTTTCTTGATGAGCCGACTATCGGCCTTGACCCGGTGGCGAGGCGCATTGTATGGGACCGGCTGCTGGATTTGAGGCGGGATTACAACATGACGGTCCTCATCACGACGCACGATATGGAAGAGGCGGACCAGCTCTGCGATGAGCTTGCCATTTTGCACGAAGGAAGAGTTGCTACGATCGGGAAACCCGCGGAATTAAAAGCAGCGATCGGCCCCACGGCCACACTGGATGATGTTTTTGCGCAGTGCTGCGGGGTCATGATCACCGAAGGGGGAAATTATCGTGACGTCCGGCAAACACGAAGCACGGTCAGCCGGCTCGGCTGACTCCTTTTCTCTCGTGGATTTCGCGAGGCAGAGCATTGCGATAGGAGAATCCGAGCTGAAGAAACTCCTCCGCGATCCTACCGAACTTTTTTCCCGTGCTGTCCAGCCGATCCTCTGGTTGGTGATTTTCGGCCAGGTTTTCAGCCGGGTCCGGGGCATTCCAACCGGCAACATCAGTTACCTGGCCTTCATGTGTCCCGGGATTTTAGCGCAGAGCGTGCTGTTCAGCGCGATCTTTTACGGCATCGCGGTCATTTGGGAACGGGACCTGGGGATCGTTCATAAACTCCTGGTGAGCCCGGCCTATCGGGGCGCCCTGGTATTCGGGAAGGCGATTTCCGCCGGATTTCGGGGGTTGATCCAGGCGCTCATCATCTACGTTATTGCGTTCCTCATGCGGATCGAGATCAGCTTGAGCCCGCATACGATCCTGGGCGTGCTTTTGGCCGTTATGCTCGGATCGGCTATCTTTTCGACCTTTTCTCTTATTATCGCCTGTATCGTGAAGACCAGGGAGCGCTTCATGGGAATAGGCCAGGTACTCACCATGCCCCTTTTTTTCGCAAGCAACGCGATCTACCCGCTCGAACTTATGCCGAAATGGTTGCTGATATTTGCGAGAATCAACCCCCTGACCTATTTGGTGGACATATTACGGGGACTCATGATCCAGGGCGGTCACAGCGCGTATGGGTTCATGTTCGATGTTGTCATTCTCGGATCGATCTATGCATTCCTGGTTGTCATCGCATCGAAGCTCTATCCCACGTTGATACAGTAGGTTTCAAAGCTACAGCGTCCGCGCAAAAACAAGTGTATCATTGCTTAGGTTTCTTACTCCTGCAGAGAAGTGAGCCATTCCTTCGACGGGCAGAAACAGTTCAGGATTGTGCTCCGCCCCCTTCACCGTGACCGGCAGGATAAGAATGATGGTCAGCATGGTGACGGTACCGCTCCATAGCGAATATATCGTACTATAAAAAAGGGCCGGCATGCAATGGAACATGCCGACCCAGGGAGGATAGACGGCGATCTCTCAAATCGCCGGTTACCCGCTTCGATGTCCCTTCATCCGGGCGGGAAGGGTGGAACCTCAGATCGCTGCGTTGCCGTGTTCTCCGGTCCGGAGTCGCACGACGTCTGCGAGCCGCGTTACGAAGATCTTGCCGTCGCCGATCTTGCCGGACTTGGTCTTTTCCTGGATGACAGCGAGCGTTTTTTCGAGCATCTCTTCGGAAACAACCAATTCAACCTTCACCTTCTGAACGAACGATATGTCTATCTCCGCCCCGTGAAAGATCTCGACGTGCCCTTTTTGCCTGCCGAACCCTTTTGTTTCCGGAGTCACGGTCATGCCATGGATGCCGATGGCGACCAGGGCATCCTTGACCTCGTCAAGCTTGAACGGTTTTATGATCGCTTCGATCTTTATCATGATATCCCCTATCTGCGCGTTTTCGTGATGCTGAAGTCGGGGTAGGCGGTAACAGCCACTTCACTCTGGTCGAGGCCTTCAAACTCAACTTCCTCGGATACCCGCAGCGGAATGACCCTGTCCAGAATTTTGAAGAACGCGTACATGACAATGAAAACAAAAACAACGTTCACAATCACGCCGATGATCTGGGCCAGGAACTGCGATCCGCCTCCGTACAACAGCCCTTTGACCGTTCCGGAAACATTGTTCAGTCCATCGCCATAGGTGCCGTCGCTGAACAGCCCCAGGGCGACCATGCCCCAGGCGCCGCACACGCCGTGGACCGACACCGCGCCCACCGGGTCGTCAACCTTCAGCTTCCGTTCAACAAAGAACACGCTCGCGCAGCACAGCACGCCGGCCACAAGCCCGATCATTATCGCGCCGGTGGGACTCACGAAGGCACAGGATGCGGAAATGGCAACGAGCCCGCCTAAGAGCCCGTTGGCAATCAGCGAAAGGTCCGGCTTGCCGTACACGAACCACACATAGCACAGGGCCGAGGCTGCCGCTGCCACGCCCGCAAGCATGGTGTTGACCACGATGATGCCGAGCGCGGTGCCGCCGTCAGCCATGGCCGGGCCCGCATTGAACCCAAACCATCCGAAGAAAAGTATCAAACACCCTGCGACAGCCATCGGGATATGATGTCCGGGGATCGCCGTAGGGGTCCCGTTAACCCGG
>JAJYKN010000086.1 GCA_021788515.1 Nitrospirota bacterium
GCCGATACGTACCGCCATCTCAGCAGCTTTCGCAACCTGGAACAAATACGGTTCTCATTTATGGTGGACTCCTCGACGGCGGTCCTGTACGCCGACCGGGGGCAACTCGAACAGGTGTTCACGAACCTCTTCGCAAACGCCGCGGACGCCATGGAACTGCGAGGCGAACTGACGGTGCGACTGCGTCAGGAAGCCGCTGAGACAATCATCACGGTGTCGGATACAGGCAAGGGCATCCCCCGGGAGTCGCTGGACAAGATCTTCGAACCTTTCTTTACGACCAAGGATAAGGGCACCGGTCTCGGCCTCGCCATCGTGTATAATATCATCAAGAAACACAGCGGCGACATCACCGTAGAGAGCGAAATGGGAAGAGGTACGACGTTTACGATCACGCTGCCCGCGGGAAAGACAAAAAGCTGAACACCGTGTGCAGGGCTCTTTTTGGTTGGCTGGTGGAAGGAGCAACATGGCATTTAAGATTCTCATAGCCGAAGACGAGGAAATAACCCTCAAACACATGACCAACGCCCTCCAGAAGGAGGGCTATGTGACGGTCGGGGCCCAGAACGGACTGGATGCATTTCGGAAGATCGAGGAAGACCATTTCGACCTGCTGATCACCGATATCAAAATGCCCGGGATGACGGGGATGGAACTGCTCGAAAAAATCCGGGAACGCCAGGCTGAAGTAGAGGTGATCATCATCACGGGCTTCGGCAGCATCGAATCCGTGATCGAGGCGATGAAGAAGGGCGCCTACGATTACGTGACGAAGCCGTTCAACCTCGACGAACTCCTTTTGAAGGTCAAGAAGATCCGCGAGCAGCGCACGATCAAAAAGGAGAACATTGCGCTCAAGGCCTATGTCGGCATTGATAAGAAGGTGTCGATCATCGCAAAAAGCTCGAGCATGCACCACATCCTCGGCATCATCGAAGGGATGAAGGAGTCGGACTGCAACGTGCTTCTGACCGGCGAGACGGGCGTGGGCAAGAGCCTGCTGGCCAAGATCATTCACTATACGAGCAGGCGGCAGGAGATGCCCTTTCTTTCGATCAACTGCGCGACCTTGACAGAGGAACTTCTGGCAAGCGAGCTTTTCGGCCATGAAAAAGGCGCTTTTACCGGGGCGATCAAGACGAAACAGGGGCTCGTGGAAATTGCCGATACCGGCACGCTGTTTCTGGATGAGATCGCCGAGATGGCGCCGGGCCTCCAGGCCAAGCTGCTCAAGGTGATAGAAGAAGGAGAATTCTATCGCGTGGGCGGGACGAAGCCCATCAGGGTCGATGTGCGTTTCATCGCAGCGACGAACCAAAACGTGCGTACGGTGATTGCCGAGGGCAGGTTCCGGGAGGATCTGTACTACCGGCTGAACATCATGGAAATATTTATTCCGCCCCTCCGCGACCGCAGGGACGATATTCCTCCGCTCTGCAGCTACTTCCTGGAGAAGCACCTGCCGAGTTCGCGCAAAAAGATCACGGGGTTTACGAAGGATGCAATGGACGTCCTGATGCACTACAGCTATCCGGGGAATGTCCGTGAACTCGAAAACATCGTTGAGCGCGCGATCATCCTCGAAAAAACCGGACTCATTACGCCCGAGAGCCTGCCTCAGACCATCAAAATGTTTCAAATCGATACTATCGAGCCGGACAAGATCAAGACCATGGAAGAGCTGAACAAGGATTATGCCGAAAAAGTGATTGATATGCTCGGAGGCAATAAGTCCAAAGCCGCGGAAGTACTCGGCATTTCGCGGACGAGCCTCTGGCGAATTTTGAAGGACTGATCGGATTTCCCAGGCTTCTCCCTCACACACGTCATCTCCAAATTTTGCTATAATTTACATCTACGCGCATACAGGCTTTCAGAAAAACATCCCTTGTAAGAGTACGACGAGAATGGACGAATGGAACATTGAACCGGCTCCATGCAATTTGGTAAACGCGGCCAAGGAAGGGTAAGCTGAGGAGCAGGCGATCGGAACCTGCCCTGATCGGGCGCCAATGTCACCGTACCGGGCTATGAGGAGAGGGACGAGTTGATTAAATTGCTGGTGGCAGATGACCATGCGATTGTTCGAAAAGGCATTGAGCAAATTATCGCCGAGATGCCCGATATCGTCGTGGCCGGTGAAGCCCGGAACGGGCAGGAAGTTATGGAAAAAGTAAGCAAGGACGATTACGATCTGATCCTGCTGGACATCTCCATGCCCGGGAGGGACGGACTCGAGGTGTTGAAGGAGCTGAAAAATCAACGGCCGAAACTTGCCGTCCTTATGCTGAGCATGTACCCCGAAGAACAATACGCCATCCGGGCGCTCCGCTCCGGCGCCGCCGGCTATCTCACCAAGGAAAGCGCCCCCGACGAGTTGATTGTGGCCATCAGAAAGGTATCGTCGGGCGGAAAGTATATCAGTTCTTCTCTTGCCGAGAGGCTCGCCCACAAGCTGGGGAACTATTCGGATAAGCCGCTCCATGAACAGCTTTCCGACCGCGAGTATCAGATTATGATCATGCTTGCCGGCGGGAAAACACTGACAGAGATTGCGGACGAATTATCGCTCAGCGTAAAGACTATCAGCACCTATCGGACCCGATTGCTCGCTAAAATGCGCATGAAGAGCAATGCGGGAATAATCCGTTACGTCATCGAGAACAAACTCATCTGAGCTGCTTCCAAAAAGCAGGAACTCAGTTTCACGGATGTGTAGGAATATTCTTACAAAAAAAACAGAATGGTCCTACAAAAAAATAAGCTTTTTCCGCTTACTTTTTTGGCTCTCTCAGGATAAGCTATTTGCAACGTATGTCTCAAGTCATCATCAGGCAGCTGAAATCTGCAACAGAAGGTAAGAATTATGAAATGCCCTCATCTCACCGATACACGTATTGCGTCTTGTACTGCAGATAGAGCGGTCTATATCCCGAGTTTATTCGAGCTTGAGGAATATTGTAACTCCCTCCATTACATAAAATGCCCTCTGTCTCGCGGCATACTTTTATATGGAAAGGAAGATGCCATCCCATGGAGCATTCCGCAGCAAAAAACGTGAATCAGCATCGATGATTCACCAGGTAGGCAGCGGCAGCGTGGGGAAATCAGACTTTGACCGACATGCCATATGGCAAAATTACAAAAATATAACGGAAAGAGGAGGAACACACCATGTATAAGATTGAAGTTCTCGAGAGAAAACGGCTGGAAAAAGGACTGAGCTATACGGAAATTGCGGACAAACTGGGTATTCACAAGGTGACGGTTTCCAGGACGCTCAAAGGTGTAACGATGAAACCGCGGACTGTGAAACAGCTGGCGGACTATCTGAACGTTACAATGGAGAGCATCGTCCAGTAAACTCTCTGCGGGTATCTTGTGGTGATTACGAAAATCAAGTCCCCGGCGGCTGCCCGTCACGGTTGAAACACGGGAGCCCTCATGCGAATGGCACACCACGGTTCCTTGCGCAATAGCATCTGAAGAAGTGTGCCTAAAACGCCCCTTCTTCAGTGAATTAGCGCGAGGAGCCGTTGGCCCTGCCCTGTAGACCGCAGGTCATTTTCTGTAGAATCCATACAAAATATTCCTCGAAGGTGTTTTGCACGCCCGCGCCCGGAAATGGGCGGTTCCTTTCCGGCATACTTTGCTAAGTGTTGATCTCTCCAACCCCTCGAACAGTTCCCCACTATATTGTTATTGATTTTTCAGGACGCAACCCTTTCTAAAGTGGTATAATTTCTTTTCCTAACATTTAATTGGTGTTGAGAGTGAGCATGCAATTCGTATCCATCCATGAAGCCATCCTGAACAGCATGAGCGACGCGGTCTATGTCGTTGACCGCGATATGCGCATACAGTACGCTAATCCTGCAGCCGAACAGATGACTGGTTACACCTTCGACGAGACGATAGGGAAGAATTGCTCTCATGTCTTTTGCGAGCGTTCTTTCCGCTGCGACGGCGTCTGCCCTCCGAAAAAAGCCATGCGGAAAGAAGTACCGATACTGCACCGTGAGGCCGAGACCAGGACCAAGAGTGGAGAGATACGCGAGACGCAGATCTCGATTTCTCCGTTTTTTGACGACGGGGTTTGCATCGGCGCTGTCATCGTCATCAAGGACATTACTGACCTGAAAAAAGCGGAAGAACGGATTCGCAGCCAAAACCGGTTTCTCACCGACGTTATCAACGCGCTTCCTCACCCGTTTACCGTTATCGATACCAACAACCACGAATTGAGGCTTGCCAACAAGGTTGCCTATGACGGCATCCTGCCGGAGCGGCTGACCTGCTATGCACTTGCGCACCAGCGTTCGACGCCCTGCAGCGGTGACGACCATCCCTGTCCTCTGGAAGATGTGAAGAAAACCGGCGAGTACGTTGTTGTGGACCACGTCCATCACGACGCAAAAGGCGGATATTGCGACGTTGAAGTGCATTGCTATCCTATTTTCGATGAGCGTGGACAGGTGGTCCAGATGATAGAATACAGTGTTGATGTATCGGAACGAAAGAGGGCGGCGCAGGAGCGGGAAAAACTGATTGCAGACCTGCAGCGGGCCTTGCAAGAGGTGAAGACGCTGAGCGGGCTATTGCCGATCTGTTCTTCCTGCAAGAAGATCAGGGATGACAAGGGCTACTGGAACACTTTGGAAATATATATCAGCGAACACTCGGGGGCCGAATTCAGCCACGGCATCTGTCCTGAATGCATGCAGAGGCTTTACCCCCAGTATACAAAGAAGTAGCGGATGTCTGCAACGGGGAGCGGATCAAGGATATCCGCCTCCCGACTGCCGGCTTATGTGGAAGTTCCACCGCCGTCTTCGGGGGGAGTGACCCTGGGCCTGCGAACGGGCGGCAAGAGAGATGACGGGGAAAAAGAGTTTGTGCAGTACTGATAGCAATCCCTTCTCGCCTCTGCTGCCCGATGAATGAGTACAGAAAACAGGGGGTGTGAGTCAAGCAGCTATTGCTGCATTCACAGTATGATCAGCGCGGTCATCATCGCAATGGACCAGATGATGTCAGTCGGTATCTGCAATTCGCAGGTGGAATCAAACAACAAATCCACGCGGGCCGGAAACTCCTCGTCTTCAAGCCAGAGTGTTAACGTGACCGGAACCCGCGGCAGGGGTGAGAAGCGGATTGAGACATCGCCGTTTTTCACAAGCACACCACCGAGTTGTTTTCCTTTTTCGACAAATCCTTCCTTGTTCTTCCCGTATTTGTTCGCAATACCCTCGAGCGGCAAGACGTGCGATCCCCGCGTAAAAGCGTCCCCACCTTTAACATGGTCGAGCTTCACGGGCCTGTTGGTGCAGTCGATATCTTTGGCACTAACCAGGTACCAAAGAATTGACAGCTTAAAGAAATAGCCTAGCCGCTTCAGCAGCACCTCACTTCCGGGCGCGGAACTCGTGATAACCCTGTTCTTCACCTCGACAGCGACTTCCATGTTGAATGACGTCACCCGATATATTCCTGCCGCGGCATCATAGGCAACGGACGCTGCCCTGCAGACCTCTTCAGGATTTCGTGTTGCCAGAATCTCCCACGCCTTGTCCTCGCCCGGGTTATTGCCTTCCGCCATTAGCCTCTCCTCAGGAACATTGTTTCGGAAAACGCCGTTATTCTCGATCAAATACCTTATTTACGACATTTTTTTCTTTTAATCATGCTACCAGATAACTTTTAAAATGCAAAGGGGTTTTGTGTTCCATATTTAAACGTTATTTATAGCCGATACCCTGGCGTTTCAACAATATAAGACGCGGAAGCTTAACGCATTTCACACCTGAAAACAAAGGGTGCAGTAAAAATCTACCCGCATTCTTCTCTACCCGTCCTTCCTATGTTGTTTCATTACAGTTCATATATGAAACACTATATGCATCGCTCTATTTTAAATTATTTAATAAAAACAGTGCATTATCTTATGGCATCAGCATTGCTATATTACTGGTCATAGAAGCACAATCCAAGGAGGCGGAAATGGGAAAGAGACAGTTATTGTTTGTCACGTACCGTGATGAGAATCTCGAAGAAGGCGTTTCCTACGCTATCGAGCTGGCCAAAGCGATGTACGAGGACATCACGCTTCTGCTGGTCCAGAAGAAGAGCAACCTGATGGACAAGCTTGGAAACCTGATGACTGCGGTGAGTTTTGCTGAAGCCGATGAACATGAGACGGCGCGCGAGATCATGCAAAACGGCTCCGACGGCGCGGAAGGACGGTATGAAAAAGTACTTGCCGGGCTCGTTGAAAAATGTCTCAAGGAAGGAATCCGGGTGAGCGTCCAGGACACCGATCTTGATGTGGTATCAGGAATCAGGGCGTTCCTGAAGAACCATGCAGGGATCGACA
>JAJYKN010000087.1 GCA_021788515.1 Nitrospirota bacterium
GCGTTCCGCCGCTTGCGTTCATTCATGGCGCGTCCAGTCCGGACGGCACCAAGATCTACATGTCAACGAACCAGATGGCCGGTCTCACTGAAGCTAACAACACTGCCGGCAACCTCAGAGCGTATATGATAAATGCAAGCAAATTGGTTTCCGGTGGAGTGACGACGAACGATGTTCTTGTGAAGAATATCAGCATCGCCGTTGCCTCGTCCAACTCTACGACGCTTGGAGATCTCGAGGGAACGATCGCGTATCGTGCTTCGTTCACGCCGAACGGTCAATATATCCTTCAGTCGGGATCTGACCGCTTGATTATCCTCAAGGCGTCCGATCTGACCGAGTATGTCGATTCATCAGGTACCGGCGCAGCTCCTTCGGGTGCCTCGGCCGCCAAAACCACGGCCATCGCGTCAGGACTGGGTGCGGGCACATTTGGCGGCATCGAAGTACATGACGTCATAGCAACGCCGGACAGCAGATATGCCATACTGTCCCTGCGGTATTATACTGACGCACTCCATGCGTCTGGCGGTATAAAGAACAGCGGTGTTCAGCTCTATGATATCGCAAATAAGACATTCATTGGTAAGGTAGCAACTACCTGCGGTTTGTGCCACGCCAGCAGTCCGGCCGCCGACGGTAACTCTCGGGACACCTGCGGCCTCATCAGCCATTTGACGGTGACGACGCACTAAACAAAAAGAGAAAAATAATCCTTATTAAAGAAGGGGGGCGGCGAATTTGCCCCCCTTCTTTTTGTCTGTCTGGAATATTGGGACCTGCCTGCGGAGGTTCGACCCACAGAAGGCAGGTAATACAAATATATTGTATTTTTGAAAAAAATATCGTTAAATTAACATTCGGATTCTGGAATCTCTTGAAGTGGTTTTTTAGAGAAATAATAGCAGCTACAAGGAGGTAAATTACGTGAATGCCTATTTGCCAAAATTTGTGTACGCCGCCATCTATTTGGTCATTGCAAGCGGATTTCTTTTTTCTTACTTTAACAAACGACAGCCGAAACTTCACGATAAATGGTGGGTTCTTCTCGGTGCGTTCTTGCTGCTCGCGCTTGCTGGAAATGAAGCTTATAAAGGGGTCCATCAATATGCGGCGCAAAAAATTCCGACAATCAATGAACTGGCAAATTCATTAAGCAACAGCGGTTCGATCGCTTCAGACGAATTATTATATAAATCTCCGGATGGCTATCAAATATTAATTCCCAAGGGGCTTACTTATACAGGGTCAAAGGGGCTCGTCTCTCTTATGGCAATGAATAGAGATAGTCAAAAACCTTTCTTTACCTTGGCAGTTATGAAACAATCAACAAGGCAACCTGTAGACAGCCTTGTCAAGGAGCTCATTCAGGCTGGGGCGAAGGCCAACCCTCCTAAAAAATATGTTTTTGAGAAAAACGGCAAAAATATTGATCAAAGGAGAGGTTCTATCGAAGATACACACAATGGAGTTTTGATAAAAACGGCGTTGTTGTTAGTACAGCATGGAAATTCAATATATCGAGTGGCGATTTCGACCCCGAAGGATAACTTTGAACGGGAACAGGAAGAAATAGAAAAAGTATTGGGATCGTTCAAAGTGTTGTAGCCGAGATCAGGCTTCATCTGCCGGAACTATAACGCCCCGTTGTGCGGGGCGTGATTCCAAGGGTTTCTCTCTTTATCAGGAAACAGCGACGGGGCGGAGCAAGTCCAACGTATCCACACTTGTCGCAAGCGCCGGTCCGCTTCAGCGAGGGTTGTCAAGATAGCAAACACACTCTGTAACAACGCTGCCCATATTGCATTCATTGGAATCTTGTTTAATCCACTTCTCCACGGTCATCGCCGCTGTCTTGTACCGCAACTGCGCATAGTATACATTGACTTCTGTGCTCGCCTCATCGAGTTGCGCAATGTCTATCGTAAAGAGCGTTTCGTTATAAAGAGCGCGCACTCTTGCGATAGAGATCGATGACTTCCGGTTTTCGGGGGATTCATTACCACGTACGATGAAGGTGTTGTCCGTTGCCGACAGGGCGTAACATGACTGGGCATGCAAAAGCGCTTTCTCGTATACGGTTTTATAATCAGCGCGGACCTTGAACGAATAGACTCCTGCCGGGTTCTCCCGAAGCTGCCCCCCTGTAGTTGATGCACAGCCGGAAACTAAAACTATCAAACAGAAAAAAAATATTTTTTTCATAGCAAGCGCTCCTTCCCCGGACGGACCAACCGAGGGTTGAGATGGGTAGATCTGAATAGACATTATGCGCAGGGACCGTTGGTACCTTGAAAAATTCGTCATCCCTTTGTTGGGCATCGCGTCGCTAAGGTAAGATTCCGGACATGCCGGAGGACGATCATAGGACAAGAGCAACTGTCTTTAATTTAACTCTTCCGCGGGAATTCCGCAACGAAATAAACTAATAAGTCATTGAGTATGTTCAAGAAAAAGAGAAGGCACGGGATATGTCCATAACCCGGGCCGAGTCCTATTTCGAGGCATCCCTAATCTGATGTTGACTTTAGACCAATAACGTGCGAATATATAAAATAAATTTTCGCCAGGTAAAAACGTAATAACCGCAAGTGCTTTGCGGCTTTTTTATTGAGATGGAGCAGCGGGGGGAAAGAAAACGTGACGAATAAGCAAAATTACATGGAAAAGCAGGAGCTGAAGAAGAGCGCTATGCTTGCCGCCGGTCTGGTCTCGGAACGCCTGCCGTCCGTCTCGAGCATTGTCCTTCGCATGACCTATCTGCAGAGGACGTCCGATCCCGTTCTCATGAAACGGACGGTCCATTTTCTTCCTTCGGATTATGCCTGTTTTAACATGGACTGTGTGCGGGAAGAGTGCACAAACGGCGGGTTCGACCTCACCCCGGTTGTGGCAAGCCTGGTAAAAAGCCGTAAAAAATCAGTGACGGGGAAAATCGTTTGTAATGGAAAAAGCGAAGGTCTCCGGGTCGGCCACGCAAGCATCGCCTACGAAGTCAGTGTCGAGTACCACAAACAGGGGAAATAATCTCCAAGCGGCTTGAATCCCGCGACTTGCAATCCCCGGCTCTCGACGGAGAGGGCTTCACTTCCGAAAAACCCGTTTTCTATCCCATCACTCCGCAACTACCATTTGAATTCCGGTCCGTCATGGCTGACCTTCTTCGCGGCGATAACGTGCAACTGACCATTTTGGCCTTCGCGTCGTGAAGCGGGTCTTTTGCTCTGCTTCAATGACCCTGTTTGGACTTCAAGAAAAAAATGGGAGGCAAGATCAATTCTTCAAGCCTCCCGTCTTACTTTACAGGTTTTGCTCCCCGTCCTGATACATCCTGCCTTTGTTATTCCGCCTTCCGAAACGCTTTCTTTTTTGCCTTGCAGACCGGGCAATCATCAGGAGCTTCGCCCTCGGCGGTATAACCGCAGACCGAGCAGACGTAATAATCAACGACAATGTTTTGGCCGAGACTTTCGAGAGCCTTTTTGTAAAGGGCGGCGTGCACCTTCTCCACTTCATTAGCGAGGCTGAAGCTCCGGAGCGCGTAATCCTGCCCCTCCGCCTTCGCGTCGGTGATCATCTGGGGGTACATCTTCTGAAATTCGTAGGACTCTCCGCTGATGGCTGCCAGCAGGTTTTCCTTCGTCGACTTGACGCCCTTCATTCCCTTGAGATGATTGTGGGCATGGATGGTCTCGGCTGCGGCTGCAGCGCGGAACAGCCTGGCTACTTGTGCATACCCTTCGTCCTCGGCCTGCCTGGCAAAGGCAAGATATTTTCTGTTTGCCTGGGATTCTCCGGCAAAGGCGTCCTGTAAATTTTGATCAGTTTTTGACATTGGCGCACATCTCCTTTCTCGTAAACGTCAGTACTTAGTTTGTAAAAGTGCCTTCTTTTCCGATGGAAAATGGTCGGTGAGATTCCTTGTTCACCGCCACTGTCGGGGAAAACAACGGCACCTTATTTTACCCGTGATTCAGCCGCTGCCCAATTGATGTTCTTGAAAAACGCTTCGATATAGTCGGCCCGCTTCAAGCCGTAATCCAGCATGAACGCATGTTCGAAGACGTCCATGATGAGGAGGGGATTGCACCCCGCGGGATGGGAAACGTCATGCTCGTTCACCCAGAAGTTGATCAGCCTGTTGGATGCCGTGTCCTGGTACAGCACGACCCAGCCGATGCCGCGCATGGCACCGGTGGCCCGGAAGTCTTTTTCCCACGCTTCGTAGCTGCCGAATCCCTCGGTGAGTTTTTTTGCGAGCTTGCCGCTCTTGTCGATGCCGCCTTTGCCGCCCAAATTCTCGAAATAGTATTCGTGCAGCCGCATGCCGTTGAATTCCCATCCAAGCCTGCGCTTCAATTCCGCAAATTCGGGCGTTGCCGCTTTGCCGTCCTTGGACATCTGGTCGAGGGTGTCGAGCACCTTATTCGTGTTGGTCACATAGCCCTGGTACAGCGTAAAGTGATTCTTCAAGAGCGTTTCGCTGAATCCTTCCATCCCGACAAGTTTCGTGTAATCCTTTGCAGCGTATGGCATGTTGTTTTCCTCCATTGGTGTGGGATTAATTTGACAATGCTATAAGTATACCAGAAAAAACAGCGACTCCCTTTTGCCGGGAGTCGCGTGTTCGGGTTTGCGGCAGGGCTTCCATTCAGCGGCCTTTATTGGTCCGGCACTCTGTCCGTTAATGATTCATTCTCTCCGTGTCGAATACACGGTACTGACAGAAAATGCACAGCGTTTCAGGTTCTTTGGACCATATACCGACTTCACCGCCGCATTTGGGGCAGGTTGTTATGATATCGACTTCTCCGACAAGTTTGATTGCAAGCAGTTCTTGGTCTCTATGTTTTTGCAGGCTCTCTTTCATTTGCTTTTCTCCATCCTTCCCGAGCAAGCCGTTCCATCCGGTTGTTTCCCCATGATTTAATTTCTTCAAAATACCGTTTCCTGTCTGTTTTGGCCAACTGGACCAGGGCCTCCCTTTCTCTGACGGAATCGATATGGTCCGTGGGGGTCACTCCCCTCCAGGCACAGTAGCCTTCGTCGAACAGGAACTCAGGGGTGATTGACGAAGCTGAAGCCGTTTTTTGCATCATAAAGCGCGCAATATCCATATCGAACTCGATCAGCCAGCCGTTATCGGCAAGCATGGTGAGGGGATTATGCACGATGTCACGGGAACACTCAGGACAGTACAAACCGGCTATGGCTTCTACCGGCAGCACATCATCACGAAAATTGAAACTGGCATGGTTTTTACCGCAGGAACAGTTCAGACTATGATCTACACACATTGGCAGCCTCCTCTATTTTTTTGCATTCATCGTTTGGCATTCAAGACACAGCCCGCGCACTTCAACGTAACTTTCCCGGACCGAAAAAACTCCGGTGAGGGAATCAGGAAGCTTGATGGAACCTGCAGCGGGAATATCGAAGATCCGTTTGCAGGAAATACAGATCACATGATTGTGTTTCGCCGTATTCGGGTCATATCGTTTCTTGTCCGGGTCGATCTTCAGTTCAAGAACGTTACCTTTCTCCCTCAACGCCCCCATTGTCGTGTATACCGTTGCCAGGGACATGGTCGGAAATTTTTTCGCCACAGCGTTGTAAATGTCCTCAGCAGAGGGATGACCGGTGTTCCCCTCTAAATAGTCAAGAATAGCTATCCGCTGCGGAGTAAGTTTGAACCCGATATTTCTATATTTGTATTTGCCGGCAAAAATCATTTAGTCATCCTTGTTGAAAATAACTATAACCTAATAAGAACTACTTGTCAATAATGATTATAATTAAAATATATATTTTTTTATTCTGTGCCGTTCATTATATTTAACCGTTGAAGAGTTCTCAGAGACTATATATTGATTCAAAAGGCAATCCTATGACTTGCATCAGGTATATAAGGATATTGGCAACGTGCCAGAATATGATGAATAATTAATCATGTGCCTAAAATATAAGCTCAGAAACATTCCTTTCCGAAAAATCTCGATGATTAACAATATAATAATTACATAAAATCAATCACTTCCTGTTCCTGGCCAAGCAGATTTCAGTGGCATGGGCCTTGCTAATTATGTAAGCAGCTAACAGGCAAAATGCATGACCCTCTTTATCAGCAGAACCGGCAATACAAGAGGCTGCCCTGACCCACATCGTGTACCGTGTTCTTTGAAAATCTGAATATTGTCTCAATATTTAAAGGGAGGATAGCACTCAATGGATGAAAGACGTCTGTACAAAATGGTTTTGGTCATGCTGCTCTCACTGGCGGTATTCATACCGCTTGCAGCCATGGCCCAGGATGCAGTCCCTGTTTCAGCGGCAACTGTTCCGGCAGTCAGGATCGACACCGGTGATACGGCGTG
>JAJYKN010000088.1 GCA_021788515.1 Nitrospirota bacterium
AAACCAGAAAGGTGCTATTCAAGCTGGACGATAGCAGGACTATCGAGTCTAGCCTCATGCTCTATGAGAAAGCCGGTTCGAGCCGGGAGCGGCGCACGGTATGCGTCTCCACCCAGGTGGGGTGTCCCGTAGGATGTCCTTTCTGTGCCACGGGACAGCAGGGCTTCGAGCGCAATCTGCGTCCTGGCGAAATCATTGAGCAGGTGCTCTATTTCGTGCGCCTGGTGAGCGCTGAACAATTCAATGGAGAGGCGGCAACTGACCCAGCCAGACGCCCGGTTACCAATGTGGTATTCATGGGTATGGGGGAGCCGTTGGCGAATTACGAGGCGGTATGGCAGTCTATTGTTACACTGAATTCTAAGCACGGTTTAGGGCTTGGTGCCAGGCAGATAACCATCTCCACAGTGGGGTTGGTGCCCCAGATCCGGCGTCTCGCTGGGGAGAGCATCCATGTCGAGTTAGCCATCTCCCTCCACGCCGCCAATGACGCACTCAGGAACAAGCTCGTCCCTATTAATAAAAAGTATCCCCTGAGTCAGTTGATTCCGGCATGTCGGGAATACTTTAAGAAGACGGGGCGGCGTCCCACTTTTGAATACGCCCTTTTCCAGGGAGTAAACGACTCAGAAAAACATGCTCTTGAGCTGGCACGCTTATTAGAAGGCATGAATTGCCAGGTAAACCTGATAGCTGGCAATCCAACTGCGTGCCAGGAATTTACTCCGTCACCTACAAAGAAGGTGCTGGCATTTCAGAAGAATCTAAAGAGTGGGGTTTCGAGCACCGTAAGAGTATCCAAGGGTGTAGATATAGAGGCAGGTTGCGGCCAGCTTCGGAGCCGGTGGATATCTACAGCTTCATCGCGAAAAGAGCTAAAACAAAATAGCTAAGGGGGCCGAAGGCGCCTTCGGTTCCCCCGTCGCTTTTCCTCGCTACTTTTTCACCGGAATGCCGCTACAACCACACCCGCACGCTGATGCTGCGCGGCACGCTCAATGGTGATTTTCTGCGCCAGATGGCTCGGCACGTCCTCGTAGCCGAAGAACTCCATGGTATACATGCCCCTGCCGCTCGTGAGCGAGTTGAGCGTCGGCGCATAGGAAAGCATTTCGGCCATGGGCACCAGCGCCTTGATCGACTGCCCGTTGGCCTGAGGCACCACACCCTGGACTTTGCCTCTCCTCGAGTTCAAATCCCCGATAACGGCGCCGAGCGTGTCATCGGGGGCCACCACTTCGACGCTCATGATCGGTTCGAGCAGCACCGGCTTGGCGGCTTCCATGGCCTTCTTGAACCCCATGCTTGCCGCGACCTTGAACGCCATTTCCGAAGAGTCGACGGTGTGGTAGGAACCGTCGAACAGCGTGACCCGTACGTCCACAATGGGATACCCGGCGAGCGTACCCTCGTGCATGGCCTCGACCACGCCTTTTTCAACCGCGGGGACATACTGGCGCGGGACCACGCCGCCTACGATCTTGTCCACGAACTCAAAACCGCCGCCCCGCGGCAGGGGCTCGATCTTGAGCCAGGCGTCCCCGTATTGTCCGTGGCCTCCGGACTGTTTTTTGTATTTTCCCTGCGCCTCGGCCTTCGCGCGGATCGTCTCCTTGTACGGGACCTTGGGCGTCTTCATCGTTACGTCGGCGCCGAACTTCCGCTTGAGCTTCTCGAGCGTCACCTCGAGATGGACCTGCCCCATGCCTGACAACACCATTTCTTTTGTCTGCTCGTCATAGGTGAATTTCAACGTGGGGTCTTCCTCCAGGAGTTTGTGAATGCCGATGCTCACTTTATCCTCGTCACCCCGTGTTTTGGGAGCAACGGCATAGGACATCACCGGGTCCGCGTACTTCGCGAACTCGAGAACGATCGGGTGCTGCTCGGAACAGAGCGTATCGCCCGTCAGGGTCTCCTTCAGCTTCGCGATCGCGCCTATCTGTCCGGCGGTCAGCGTCTGCGTCGCGACCTGCTTCTTCCCCTGGATGTAGAACAGGGATCCCACTTTTTCCTTCACCACTTTCGTTGAATTATAAACGCTCGAGTCGGACTTGAGCGTGCCCGAGTACACACGAACCAGGGACAATTTTCCGGCAAAGGGATCATTGATCGTCTTAAATACCATGGCCGCAAGATGCTCTTCCGGCGTGGGCTTCCGAAGGATTTCGCTGCCTGTCTTGGGGTCCTTGCCTTTGATCTGAACACTCCGCGCGTGTTCGGCCGGTGACGGGAGGCACATGAGGACCATGTCGAGAAGCGGCTGGATCCCCATGTTCTTGACCGGAGAACCGCACAGCACGGGCAGCAGGCCTCCGCCGATCGTGCCGTGCTTGAGACCGGCAAAAAGGTCTTCCTGAGAAAGATCTCCCTTGTCCAGGTACTTCTCAAGGAGGCCGTCATCGGTCTCGGCTATCTGCTCCACCAGTTTTTTCCGGTAGGTGAAAGCATCCTGCTTCATGGTTCCGGGGATCTCCTGTTCTTCCATCTTTCCGCTGTTGTCATTGGTGAAGAAGAGTGCCTTCATTTTGATAAGATCGATGACGCCACGAAAGCTGTCCTCATGGCCGATCGGGAGCTGGAGGACCAGGGAGTTCTTGCAGAAATACTTTTCCATGTCGCCTATGGCACGGAAGAAATCCGCCCGCTCCTTGTCCAGTTTGCTCACAAAGGCCACGCGGGGAATTTCGTAGTCGCAGGCAAATTTGTAGATTTTTTCCGTTTCGGCTTTCACGCCGGAAATGGCGGAGATGATGAGAACGGCGCCGTCGACGGCGCGGAGCGTTCCCCTCGTTTCCTCAAGGAAGTTGATATAGCCGGGAGTATCGATGATATTGATGCGAACGCCCTTCCATTCGGCGAAGCCGACGGCGGCGGTAATGGTGATCTTCCGGCTGATTTCCTCCGGTTCGTGCATGAACACGGAGCTCCCCGCATCGACGTTACCGAGAAGATCGACAGCGCCTGCAGTATACAGGATTGCATCGGCGAGTGAGGTTTTACCGGCTGCGCCGTGAGAGAGGATAGCTATATTGCGGACTTCCTTGACATCAGCGTTCGGCATAGACGACTCCTTCCAGTGACGGGAATTGGGTTCAGCGGGGATAGGATGCCTGTCGTATTCTATTGTAGCAGATTTACCAGATATCGGACTTTATCTTGCCTCCCTGCTTGATCAGCACGTCCACGACCGCCTCGTTGAAAAAATTGGTGGTCTGGCGGAGCTCATCGTCTACCATGCTCTCGTAGTACTTCTTGCCTTCGGCAAGTTCTTCCGTCAAAACGTCGAAAAGGCTGTCCTTCTCGATCCCTTCCTTGACCTTGGCCTGGTTATACAGAAGAACGTCGGAGAGAATGGTCCGTGCAAGTCTTCGTGCCTCATCGGGATTTTTGATCACTCTCATAGATAACGTCCTAACAGGGGAAACTCAATTTTTCGGAGAAAGAATCTCGACGATGATCGGCTTGTATTTCTGTGTTTTTTCAACCTTGTTATTATACATGCGGATGAAGAAAAAAGATACGGCCATGGCCGTCATGCCGGCGATAAAGGCCCAGAGGTCGGAATGCTGCTCCCCCACATAGGGCCGGGCAATGTTTTTTGCAATGATGGCCCCGGCAACAAGGGCGACCATGGGAATGCCGTACAGTATGATGGAGGCCTGCAAGTAGACCTGCGGCGCCACCACGACCTTGACCTTCTGGCCTTTCACGGCTCCAAGCGGGTTCGCCGCCTCCATGAGTTCCGTGTCTCCGGGATGACAGACGCCCGATGCGGCACACTGCTCACAAGCGCTCTTTTTGAGGATCGCGACCTTCGCGATGTCCCCCTCTGTCTCAGCGACAATGCCTTCTTCTTCGATCATGGTATCACCATTCATTCGCAGAGAGCATGGAGCACAGCGCATAGCGCTGCTTTCCCTACTATGCCCTAAGCACGTTACCCTCTGCCTTTCTTTACTTCTTTTTCGATCGCAGGAGCTTGTACTCGATGCTGTCTACCAGCGCCTGCCAGCTCGCCTCGATCACGTTCTCGGACACGCCGACGGTGCCCCACTTGTTTTTGCCGTCGCCGGACTCGATCAGCACGCGAACCTGGGAAGCCGTGCCCTCGGCTGCCGTCAAAACGCGCACCTTATAATCAAGCAAACGGACATTTTCAAGTCCCTTGCCCGGGAAGTACTTGGGCAGCACTGCGCGGAGCGCCTTGTCGAGCGCGTTCACCGGACCGTTGCCCCAGGCCGCGGTGTGCTCGACATTGCCGCCGACCTCCACCGTGACCGTGGCCTCGCTCACGGGATGGGGATCAACCTTGCGTTTTTCGGTCAGGATGCGGTAATCGATCCGGTCGAACATGGTGAACACCGACTCGTAGTTGTGCCCGGCCCGCAGCATGAGCAGCTCGAGAGACCCTTCGGCGCCCTCGAACTCGTATCCCTCGTTCTCAAGCTCTTTGACCTTTTTAAGGATCACGGCCAGTTCCGGACTGTCTTTTTTAAGGCGGATGCCGAGTTCCGCCGCCTTCTGAAGAATATTGCTCTTCCCGGCCATGTCGGACACGAGGATGCGCCTTCTATTCCCCACAAGTTCAGGCGCGATATGTTCATAGGTAAGAGCGCTTTTCCCTACGGCATCCACATGCACGCCGCCTTTATGGGCAAAAGCGCTGTCGCCGATATAGGGTTGACGCTTGCGGTGCGGCAAATTCGCGAGTTCGTCCACATACCGCGACAGATCGCGAAGTTTGGCCAGACTGGCGTCGGATACGCAGTCGATCCCCAGCTTCAGCTTGAGCGTCGGAATAATGGAGCAAAGGTTCGCGTTTCCACACCGTTCGCCGTAACCGTTGATGGTGCCGTGGACTTGAACGGCGCCCATCCTGATCGCCGTCATAGAGTTCGCTACAGCGACGTCTGCGTCGTTATGCGCGTGGATCCCGAAAGGCGTCGCGATCGTCTTTTTGACGTGAGCAATGATCGCTTCAACCTCGTGAGGCAGCGTGCCGCCGTTCGTGTCGCAAAGGACCAGACAGTCCGCGCCGGCGCCTTCGGCGGCAAGCAGCGTCTGGAGGGCATAATCAGGATTTGCCTTGTATCCATCGAAGAAATGCTCGGCATCGTAAACCACTTCGTCCAGATGTTCCTTCAGAAAAAGTACGGAATCCTCGATCATGTTGAGGTTTTCGTCCAAGGTCGTCTTGAGCGCTTTGAGCACATGCAGATCCCACGTCTTGCCGAAGATGGTGGCCACAGGCGCGCCTGACGATACCAATGCCTGCATGCTCGGATCGGCAGAGACCTTCAGCTTCGCGCGGCGCGTTGCGCCGAAAGCCGTGAGTTTCGCCTTTTTCAGCTTGACCCGACGCATTTCCTTGAAGAACTCCACATCGCGCGGGTTGGACCCGGGCCAGCCGCCCTCGATATAGTGGACGCCGAACTGGTCGAGCTTACGCGCAATGCGGATCTTGTCCTCGACCGAGAAGTTCACATCCTCGGCCTGTGCCCCGTCGCGAAGCGTGGTATCGTATAACTTTACCGATGGTTTCATGTTTGTTTTACATGGCGCATAGTGCATAGAGCATGGCGCTGACTATGCGGCTTACTTTACTTTTGACCCTCTGCCCTATGCTCTCTGCTCTTTGCCTCCGCCCTTCTACGCCGCCTTATCCATTTCAAACGTCTCATGCAGCACCCTGACAGCGAGTTCTGTGTACTTGGCGTCGATCACGCAGGAGATCTTGATCTCCGACGTGCTGATCATCATGATATTGATCCCTTCTTTGGCCATGGCCGTGAACATTTTGGCGGCCACACCGGAGTGAGATCGCATGCCCACGCCGACGATCGAGATCTTGGCGATGTCTTCCTTCACGGTCACGTTCTTTGCCCCGATCTCGGCCACGACCTTCTTCATGACCTCCTGGATCTTTTTAGCGTCGGTCTTGGGCACGGTGAAGGACATGTCGGTGAGCCCGCCTTCGCCGATGTTCTGGATGATCATGTCCACCACGACATTGTTCTCGGAAATGGTATTGAAGATCTTAGCCGCCACTCCCGGCTTGTCCGGCACGCCCTGGACCGTCACTTTCACCTGGTTCTTGTCATATGCCACACCGGACACCACCACTTTTTCCATATCGGGATCCTCCTTGGCAACGAGGGTCCCCGGGTTGTCGTTGAAGCTCGAGAGGACCCTTACCGGTACATTATATTTTTTCGCGAACTCGACCGAACGCGTCTGGAGCACCTTTGCCCCGAGGCTCGCCATCTCGAGCATTTCGTCGTACGAAATTT
>JAJYKN010000089.1 GCA_021788515.1 Nitrospirota bacterium
TGTGTCCTTCGTGTCAATATAGTCTCCCGTTTTTTTACAACTCACCCCTCATCCAGTCGTAAAACAGCTTTCCGGATGCTGGACGTATTCACTCCCACGTATCTTGCGATCTCCGCAAACGACAAACCCAGTTCCTCCAAACCTCGCTTGGCTATTCTTGCCCGCAGGTCGCTTATCTTTTTTCGACGCCCGCCTCCTTTAAGCTCTGCCGGGCTTATGCGCTCTTTTCTGCATTCTTCTTCTACGATCCCGGCGAACGTCTTGCCGCTTCGTCGAAGTTTTAGCTGGTGTTTTGCCTTTTCCTCGGTTTCCTTCAAGATAGTATTGACAAAATCTCCGCTTCCCAGTATTCGTTCATCGAACTCTTCCTTGCGACCGCTTCTTCGCGCTGAAAGAACCTGAGACCAGCCGCCCTTGCTTCTAATGAGCCCACCGCCCGTTAGCTCCGGCAGCTGACCCTGCCCAAGACCTTCCTTCATGAATGCTCGATATTCACCTACTGTCTTGCGCCGTGTTGAGCCGAACTCGGACAATACTCGTTCAACGTCCATCCATGCGTACTTTGCTTTTCCAATAAGCGGCCGATGGCCGCTCCAAGGGTAGCGATCTAATTGTTCAATAGTTTCGACAACCTTTGCGCGGACAGGGTTCAGATGAATATAGCGTATGAGGGCAAGAAGATAGTTGTCCTCATCGCACAGAATGGATTTGTAGCGGTTTTCGAAAAGATGCCCCGTGCGATGATGTCTCCGGTTGAAGTATTGAGCGTACCAGGTGAGCAGCTTTCGCATAACTGTTGAGATACCGTGTTTGCCGCTCTTAAAGAGGAGGTGGACATGGTTATCCATCAGCGTCCATGCATATACCGAGCATTCTCCTTCTTCTACTGTTTGGCCAAGTCGTTCGAGAAAGCGGGTCTTGTCGTTGTCATCTTTGAATATTTTTGATTTATCGATTCCGCGCACCATGATGTGATGCAGTGCGCCGGGAACGTCCAGACGGGCTTGGCGTGGCATGGCCTAAGTGTACGCGAGTTAGGAGGAGCTGTCAAGCAGAATGACACGAAGGACACAACGTCCCCAAGATTCTTCTGTTGGCCACTTCCTTTGCCCGACCTGCAAGCTGCACAGATCTCAAGGTCCTTACTTACATACCCCCTGAGTGTAAAGTTTTTCAGGGCTTCTCTCATTAACGAGCACGAGGAAGCTGCCGTCGCGATTGCGGGCGACGAGCACGCCGTAATCCTGAAGCTTCATATCATCTGCCTTTTTCGCAGCAGCGATCCACACCTCATTGAGGTTCCGCACATTGACGCTCTTCGCGGCATCAAAGCGTTTGCGGGCATTGCTTTGCAATCGGACGATATGAACATGGAGCTGGTCCTGGGTCCTTAGTCCGCCGGGATTGACCACGAGTGCGATTGCATCCTCTTTCGCAATGCGCTTACCTGCTGCGGTCCAGGCGATATTCCAGATGGTGTCAGGCCGCTTTGGATCTTCGATGCCGGTGATCCGCGCGCGGGGAATGACAAGGCCGTGTACGAAGCCGGGAGCACAGCCGCACATTTTCAGGTCACGGATCACAACGTATTCAGCAGTCTCTTTCCAGACTTCCGTCGTTGCCGTGCAATCGCGATTCTGCGCACAAGGACTTTCGAGCCTCGGCGCAGAGCAGCGCTTGCAATAATCCGGCGCGTTGATATCGAGACAGCTTGAGACGATGGTTGCGAGTATGTTGCGGGATTCAGCAGCAGGCGACGCCGGTGTGGGGGCGCCAAAGCCGATCAAGAAGCAGAGAGTGATTGCGCGAGCTTTCAGATGAGGGGAAAAGCGCACTTTGGCTCCTGATAAGGGTGGGGCAAAAACAAGTTACGGTTTGACGCGGTCGGTTAAAAATTGCGAAGACTTTGCGGACGTAGTGACCGAAAGTTCTATTGCTTTTCTTCATCCATTTACAACCGCACGTCTTTGTCGATCATGCGTTTGAACGGCTTAGGCTCATGATTTATAAATTCGTTGTACGAGGAAACGAACTCTATATACGCATCAACGTCGACTTCTCCCTCCTTGAGAAACGGGTTGTGACGAGAAGCTGCTACTGCGGCCATGTCCCTCTGAAGGTCCTTCGAGTGAGCAAGATTGCGAATTTCTGCCTGGGCCTCTTTTGAAAGCGTCATCGCTCTATTCATTTCCAATCTCTCTCATCTGCCTCTCGTCCGCAATTTACAGATCGTCGATATCGTTCATGGTACCGTCCATGTTCTTCCTGACGAGCACCTGCCTCGGCTTGGCGCCGTCCGCGGGCCCGACGATGCCGTCCTCCTGCATCATCTCGATCATGCGCGCGGCCCGGTTGTAGCCGACGCGCAAGCGTCGCTGGATGAAGGAGGTGGACGCCTGGCCGTTCAGCTGGACCAGCTCGACCGCCCGCTGGTAGTGCTCGTCGCGCTCGCTGTCCTCGACTTCAGCGACCTTGGCCTCGACGATCTCTTTTGCCCGCTGCTGGAGGAGCTCGTAGTTCGGCTTGCCCTGCTTCCTGACGAACTCCACCACGCGCTTGATCTCGGCCTCGGACACGAAGCAGCCGTGGCAGCGGATGATGTGGGACGAGTTGGGAGGCTGGAACAGCATGTCGCCCATGCCGAGGAGGTTCTCGGCGCCGTTCGCGTCGAGGATCGTGCGCGAGTCGGTCTTGGAAGATACCTGGAAGGATATGCGGGAAGGAAGGTTCGCTTTGATAAGGCCGGTGATCACGTCCACGCTCGGCCGCTGGGTCGCAACGATCAGGTGAATGCCGGCTGCCCTGGCCATCTGGGCCAGGCGCATGACCGAGTCCTCGACCTCGCGGGCAACGGTCATCATGAGGTCCGCGAGTTCGTCGATGATCACGACGATATAGGGCAGGCGCTCGGCCTCGGGAACGGCCTTGTTATAGGAGTCGATGTTCTTGTTCCCCTTCTCGGCGAGCTGGCGGTACCGCCGCTCCATTTCGGCAACAATGGCCCGGAGCGTCTCTGCTGCTTTCTTGGGCTGCGTGACCACGGGAGAAAGCAAATGCGGGATGCCTTCGTAGACCGAGAGTTCGAGCATCTTGGGGTCCACCATCGCGAGCTTGACTTCGCTCGGCTTTGCGTTGAACAGGATCGCCAGAATGATGGAGTTGATGGCCACGCTCTTGCCCGAACCGGTAGCTCCGGCAACGAGCAGATGCGGCATCTTGTCGATTGCGCCGATCACCGACGCGCCGAAGATGTCCTTGCCGATCGGGATCTTGAGCTTGGACTTGTTCGTCTGGTACTCCGGGGTCTCCAGGATCTGGCGGAAGTAGACTGTCTCGCGCGTGTTGTTCGGCACCTCGATGCCAACGGCAGCCTTGCCCGGAAGGGGCGCCACGATGCGCACGCTCCCTGCCTTCATGGCGAGGGCCAGATCGTCGGCCAGGTTCGTGATCTTGCTCACCTTGACCCCCGGCGCGGGCTCGAACTCGAACATGGTCACTACCGGCCCGGGATAGACCTGCGTTATGCGGCCCTGGATGTCGAAGTCCTGGAGCTTGTGCTGCAGAAGCTCGGACTGGGCCAGCATATCCTCCTTCGAGATCTTCTTCGTTATCGGCGGGATCGGGTCGAGCAGGTCAAGGGACGGGAGCTGGTAAGCACCCTTCTCCCCCGTGCCTTTATCGCCCATGAATTCAAAGGTCGCCTGCACCGGCTTTGGCTGCTTTTCCGGCTTCACGATCTTCGGCTGAGGAGGCGTTGCCTGCGGTTTTGTGTCCACGATTTTCGGCGGGTCCTTGGGCTGCACAGGACGCTGTCGTGCCTCCCTGGCTTTCTCCCTGCGGCCCTGGTAGATGGTGATGAGCAGGTCCAAATGCTCCATCAAGCGGCCAAAGGCAAGCCGGAGCCAGGCAAAAGCTTTGACGGGCGAGAACGGCGTCAGGAGCATGAGGGAGATGACGATGGCGGTAAGCGTGATGATATAGGCGCCGGTCGCGGAAAAGCCGGAAAGCAGCAGATGGGAGATCAGTCCGCCGAGCATGCCGCCCGACGGGATGTCCTCGCCTAACAAACGCAGCGTTTCGCCCTGCAAACCAAAAAACGCGGCCACGGAGAAAAAGAGGATAAGGCCGCCGATCTTTTTCAAGTGAGGATGGATCGCTTCCTTCCCGAGCGCCAGGAACACGCCGAAACCGAACAGGAAGAGCGGGAGCAGATAGGAAGTAATGCCGAAGAGGTGAAGCAGGACATCGGAAAGATAGGCGCCGATGATGCCGATGAAATTCTGCGTTTGGCCGCCCGTGCCCGAAACGCTGAAGCAGGGGTCCTTCGCGCTGTATGACATCAGGCCGAGAATGATCAGGAGCCCCGCAGCAAACAAGAGCAGGCCGACCATCTCGTTCCAGTGTTTCGGTTTTGTTGCGGCAACCGCCATATCAGAATTTCCATCCCCTTTGCCAGTAGAATCCCAGGACCAGCAGGCCGAACACGATCCGGTAATAGGCAAAAGACGAAAAGTTGTGCTTCGAAACAAACCCGATGAACGCCTTTACAACGACCAGGGCGGAAAAGAACGCGGCAATGAACCCGACGGCAAAAAGAGGAATGTCCGCAGAAGAGAGCGCGTTCAGGTTTTTCAAAAGATCGTAAAACGTTGCGGCAAACATCGTGGGGATGGCGAGAAAGAAGGAAAATTCGACCGCAACCTTCCTGTCGAAACCCGTGATCAGTCCGCCCATGATCGTGGCCCCGGAACGCGAGACCCCCGGGAAAAGGGCGAGACACTGTGCGAATCCGGTGGCCAAAGCCTGCTTCGACGTGATGTTCTCGGTCTCCTTTACGTGAGAGCGATGGTTCATCCTTTCGATCACGAGGATCGCGATTCCTCCTGCGATGAGCGCCCCGGCAACGGTGATCGGGTTGAAAAGATATTTCGTGATGGCCTTGTGCGTCAAAAGGCCGACAACCGCCGCTGGAAGAAAGGCGATAAAGATATTGATCGCCAAAGAGCGGTCCTCCTTGCGTCCCGGAATCCCCTTGACCACGCTCAAAATTTTTTCCCGGTAAAGCCAGACGATCGAGAGGATCGCCCCCAGCTGGATGACGATCTCGAAAACCTTTGCCTTCTCGTCGTTAAACCCGATAAGGTCGCCTGCCAGGATCAGGTGCCCGGTGGACGAAACCGGAAGAAACTCCGTTATTCCCTCAACGATGCCGAGGAACAGGCCTTTCAACAGCAGCATCAAATCCATGAATTCAAAAATCCTTTCTACATTAATTCCGCATTCCGCCTGCGCCCAGCGCTTACGAGCCGGCACCCTGTGCCATGAGTGCTCGCCGCGAATACAGGGTGTGCATAGCGCGCGAGTGCAGGGTGAATTCTTAATTCCGCAATTGCACTACCCCTGTCCGAACCACACGCCGCCTGCAACTGCCGAGTAGCTGATGACCAAGAGGAACCAGTGCATGATGTTGATGAGCTTCAAAGCCTGGTCCATATCGATCTTCTCCGGGTCCGCGAAGATCCTGCCAAAGACCTTCCGCTCCGACAAAAGCACGGTGGTATAGAGCGCCCAGGCGAAGATCATGATCACGATGCCAATGCCATGTGCCTGGGCCAGGACCCCGAAGCCGTACTTCGCATAGAGCATCCAGAAGCCCGTGATTCCCACGATGGCGATCAGCCACTTGACCATGGCGGAAAAGCGGTGCTCAACGCCCTGGAACAGCAGGGCCTTTTCGAGCGAGCCTTCGGTCCGGTACATCATCGGAAAAATGACAGTGGTCACAAACGTCACGCCTCCGATCCAGACGATCACGCAGATGACGTGAATGATGAGCAGGATGGTCAGAAACAAATATGCCTCCCCAGTCGGATGCAATTTTCAGTGCGATTTCATTATTTCACAAAGCAGGAAGGAATTCAAGCTGTTTTGATGCGAGGGCTTTTTAAACTCCGAGCTATGAACCTTGAACTATGAACGCTGAACTATACTTTAACCACGATCTTCCCGAAGAACTGCCGGGAGAGAAGCTTCTCATAGGCCTTCCGGACGTCCTGAAACTCGAACACCGAATCAACCACGGTCCGGAGGTGTTTCGGAAAGAGTCCGAGCAGATGAGCGAAGGCCGCCCTCGGCCCCACATAGACGCCGTGGATCGTGATGTTCTTGCCGAACACGTACCTGAGGCTTAATGGAAGCTCATCGCCGGTCGTGGAGCCGAAGGTCACGAGCCTGCCGCCGCGCTTCAGACAGGAGAGAGACGTGTTGAACGTC
>JAJYKN010000090.1:0-2457 GCA_021788515.1 Nitrospirota bacterium
GCCGACGGTCTTTATCGCCTCTATTACGGCGCTCTCAACCATCACAGACGGGGATCCGATATCACCGCCCCTACCTGCGTCCACATAATAATGAGGCGGCAGAAAATTAAGAGCAAGGGCGGTCATATCGCTGATGCACTTTTCACAGCAACAGACGACGCAGCGATCGTCCTGCAGGCATCTGTTAAGAACAGTCAGTACCTTTTGGTAATTGGCGTTCGAGATGGCGCACTCGCGCGTTTCATCTCGTTCGCAACAATTTTTCGAGGATGCCATGGGGACAGCTGATTTGTCGGACGAAGAGCATACTTGCATGGCCTGTCTACTACAAGTTCCATGCCTTTACTAACGCATTGATTAGCAATGATATGCAGCGGGCTGAATGTTACGGCAGCGAAACACCCTGGCAGGAGAGCATCAATAACTGACGAATAAAATTGATTTTTATTAAACAGGTATAAAACAGGCACTGTTACGGTTTCGTAACAGTCGTTTGACAGGCTGTTGAAAACTTTTTTCCGTTCGTGGTGAGCCTGTCGAACCAGTTAAAATACTTTTTCAACAGCCTGTTAGATGATAAAGATGCATAGCTGTGGAAAGACAGCTGGTTCGGCAGAAGGTTGGAGTGCGAACAAGGTATGGTTCTAGCGAATTATGCCTTAAGACCGTAAGTGTTCATCTTTTCCCAAAGGGTTTTCCGGCTGATGCCGAGAAGCTCCGCCGCCTTTGTTTTGTTGCCCTGCGCGATCGCAAGGATGCGGATGATGTGCTCCATCTCTGCCCCGGCTGCAACTTCCGCCAGGGACACAGATCCATTGCTTTCTGATTTCTTGAAAATTACAGAAGGCAGGTCATCTTTCTCTATGATATCCAAGGCCGCCAGGGTAGCGCCCCGCTCAACGATATTCTCAAGTTCTCTTACATTCCCCGGATAGTCATACTGCAGGAGCGCCGTCATGGCGTCCTTAGAGAAGCGCAGATTTTTCCCCAGCCTGTTCCGGCATTTACCCAAGGCGAAATCGACGAGCGCGGGAATGTCTTCTCTTCGCTCACGGAGAGGAGGTATCACGACGGGAATCACGTTCAGGCGGTAATACAGGTCTTCCCGAAAGCGCCCGGATTTTACCTCTTCTTCAAGATTTCTATTCGTCGCAGTAAGGACCCGTACGTCGATTTTCAATGTCTCAGTCCCGCCCACTCGTTCCAACGTCTTTTCCTGGATCACCCGCAGAAGTCTCGTTTGTGTGGAGAGCGGCATGTCCCCAATCTCATCGAGAAAGATCGTCCCGTTGTTCGCAAGCTCAAACCTGCCCGGTTTTCTCCTGATCGCGCCGGTGAACGCTCCTTTTTCGTGGCCGAACAACTCGCTCTCGATGAGCGTCTCCGGCAGGGCCGCGCAGTTGATTTTGATGAGAGGCTTGTCCTTTCGCGCGCTCTGATAGTGAATGGTTGTCGCGACCAGCTCTTTCCCGGTCCCGCTCTCCCCGAGGATCAACACGGTGGTATCCGTTGCAGCAACCTTCTCAATCAGAGAAAAGACCTTCTTCATAGCGTCGCTTTCGCCGATTATGTTTGGAAAACAAAAATAGCGATTGATGTCCTTTCTCAGCCGGATATTGTCTTCCCGGAGCCTCTTCATTTCCAAAACCCGTTCTATCAGCAAGCGAAACTCGTCAAGAGAAAAGGGTTTCGTGATGTAATCGAAAGCGCCGAGCTTCATCGCCTCGACCGCGTCTTTAATGGTCCCGAAGGCGGTCATGACGATAACGGGAACGTCACTTGACGCGGTGACTTCCTTGAGGATATCGAGTCCGTTCTTGTCGGGAAGCCGAATATCCGTCACCACCACGTCGCAGGGGCAGCCCTTGAATGCGGCAAGGCCGTCCGTACCGGTCTCACAGGCAATGACATTGTAGCCTGCCGCTTTGAGCGAGTCTTCAATGGTCACGCGCATCAGTTTTTCGTCTTCTATAATGAGTATGGTTTCTTTCATTTAATTTTTTTCAGCTTTGCGGGAAACTGATGGTGAACCTGCTCCCTTTTCCCACATTGCTTTCCACGGTGATTTCGCCGTTATAGTTCTTCATGATGCCGTAGGCGAGCCACAAACCGAGGCCTGTCCCCTCCCCGGTCGGTTTGGTGGTGAAGAACGGGTCGAATATCTTGCCGACGTTCTCCGGTGCTATTCCGATGCCGGTGTCTATAACGTGGATATTGACCGCGCCGTTATCCTGATGGCCCCTGACACTCAGATTGCCCCCTCCTTGCATCGCGTGAACGGCATTGATCATGAGGTTCAGGAGCATCTGCTGAAAATCGTGAAGATCCACGATTACGCGCAGGTCGTCCGGCACGTCGTTGACGAACTTGATGTTGCTTTTTTGAATCTTGTATTCCACGAAATGATAGAGGCCGTCCACGGCGTTTCGCACATTAACATTTGCGGGTGCGTGCTCG
>JAJYKN010000090.1:2467-6260 GCA_021788515.1 Nitrospirota bacterium
TCTTGTCGAGCCCCTCCTTCACCAGGCCGAGGTACCGCTCTCGGAATTCAGGGTTATCGCCGCTCTGCTTCAGCATCTGGACACAGTTGAAAAGGCCTCCGAGGGGGTTGTTGATTTCATGTGCGACTCCTGACGCGAGTATCCCTATGGAGGCGAGCTTCTCGGACTGGACCATCTTCTCATTGGCCCGCTTCAGCTCGTCGTTCGCCTGTCGGATGCGCTCGATCATTCTGTTGAACCGCTCCCCGAGCACGGCGAGCTCGTCGTGGCCCTGCACGTCCACCTTGACGTCCAGGTAGTCGCCGCGCGCCTTCTCCATCGTACTCGCGAGCCGCGTGATGGGACTGATGAACCTCCGGCTCAACAGCACGATGACGAAAAACCCCACGACGACGAGAAACACGGTGAAGACGATGATGCTCCGGATCGTCGCAACGATCTCGTGCTCCGCCTTTTCGAGAGAGACGCCGATCTTGAGCGTGCCCCACCGTTTTTTGCCGATGGAGAGCGGGACGCCGATGTCGAGGGCCGCATGACCTTTGCTCGTAAAGTGCTGGATAACCGTATTGTCCGCGGCCAGGGCCCTTGCGGTAAGGGGATAGGAATAGATTTTGCCGTACTCCGTGATGTCATTGTGCGATATCACACTGCCGTCCACGTCGAGAATAATCAGGTAGAGCAGGTCCAGGTCGCGCCGGTCGTATATCTCCGTGACATAGGTATCGAGAAGTCCTCCCTCTTCCACAAGCCCGAGCCGCTCGTAGATGAGATCGTTCAGGATGGGAATCGCAAGCGTTTCTCCGAGGAGCTTGCCCTGCCGTTCGACCTCCCGGTACAATATCGCCTTTTCCCTCTCTACGGCCACATAACCGATGATCCCCATGAGGAGAAGGATCGCCAGGGCGGTGACCAGGATAAATTGAGACTGCAGGCGCAGTCTGGAAAGAGGGTCGGTCATGCGCGTTAATAATCGGCTCATCATAGTCGAATTTTCGGATGGCACCCGATTCCGCAGGTCTGAGGCACGGCGTTGATCTTCGCCCGGATGTCCGCATAATCATCATCCGTCGCCTTCATGAATCCGTTTTGCAGATCGTCATCAAGTCGTTTCAGCGTCTTTTGGTCTTCCGCGTCGGAGGAAGACAAGGCGAGCAGCGCCTTTTTGATATTCTCGATCACGGAAAAGGGCGTCCCAGGATTGACCACGAGCGGACCCGTGGGGATCGGCCCTGATTCCGCGAGGACCCTTATGCCAAGCTTGCTGTATTTGTTCTCGACCGAATCCCGCACCGCTCCGGCGTCATACTCGCCCTTCAGCACGGCCTTTACGACCGTATCATGATAGTCGAAATTGGCGTAGCGGCTGAGGTCGCTTAAATGGACGCCTGCGTTCGCGAGGAGGTAGCGGGGGATCAGGTTCCCGGACGTGGATTTCGATGCTGAAAACGCCACGCTCTTCCCCTTTAAACCAGAAAGGTCGATGATCGGCGAATCCTTCCTCGTGAAGATGATGCTCCTGCACCGTGCGGCGCCGTTCTTTCCTTTCGGCTTCAGGATGCACAGGGCGCCGTACTTTGCGTATGCCTCCAGATAGGACAGCGGCCCGAGCAGGGCCACGTCCACCTCGCCTCTGCCAAGGGCGTCCACCGTCTCTTTATAGTTCCTCTTCAGAACAAGCTCATAACGGTAGGGAGTTTTTTCCGAAAGGTAATCCAAGAGCGGCTGGTACTTCTCGAAGAGTATCCGGGGGTTGTCCCGCGGGATAACGCCGAAATACACCGTCCGCGGCCCTTTCGTCTTTCTGACCACGGCTTCATCGTCCCCCATGGCGTGCTCCATCTCGCGGACCGAATTGTAGGTCTTGTCGGAGGGACGGATAAAGCCGTCGATCTTCATGGCATCAAGGATCGCCCGGCCTTTTGCGCTCTTGTGCATGTTCAGCAGGGCGGCCCGGATATCTTCCCGGAGACCGGCGTCAATGCCCTTCGTCACCACCACAGGAGGCGTCCCGTACGGCGGCGATCGTTTGATGATCTTCGTCTGCTTCACATAGGGTGAGCCTTTTTTGACCATGTAATCATAGACCAGGCTCTCGACCGACGCGCCGTCCACAACCTTCTTGGCGACGAGTTCGATGGACTTGTTGTGGCTGTAACTGTAGAGAACTCGCTTGAAATACCGCTCCGGCGTCGAATGCAGGGTTTTAAGCAGATAGGCGGGGTAGAGTCTGCCGCTATTCGATTTCGGATCGGTAAAGGCAAAGACCTTCCCCTTGAGGTCCGCGAAGGTGTTGAAAGGGCTGTCCTTATGGACGATGATGTAGGAGTGATAAATCGCCTTGCCGTTCACGCTCGGCGCCACGAGAAGCTCGACGCCGAAGCGTTCCCGGTTCTCCACGTAGGGCGCGGAACAGATAAACGCGACTTGCACCTCTCCCCGTTCGAGGAGCTTATCCATCTCGTCGTAGGTTCTCCGTTGAACCATCTGGACGGGCCTGCCAATTTGCTCCCCGATGTAGTCGATCACATCCTGGTAGTATTTCACCGTGTCAACCGGCGTGATCATCGACGCAACACCGATCTTGAGCGGGGGCTCGGCGGCATGAGCGGGAGGCACAAGACCGACAAGAAGGAAGAAAAGTACAACGGCAAGCAGTGATTTAGCAGTGCTATCCTGTTCGTTTCTATGGATCGTAATCACTCCCCTTTCATACATATCACGGCCGTTATATTAACACGATGTTTCAGATATTGTCTATGGGGTTTTTTTGGAAGTTCGATGATAAATTGTGAATGAATTTTTATGAGTTTCTAAGAATGGCAACCATATCGATTACAGGGGAAGGAGTCTCATGATTTATTATGTGTGTAAAAAACATACAGAACAATGCGTTTACACTTTTTGACACCATATGGGGTTGATGTTGCGAAAGTCATCCAGTTTTAATGATATCATGCAGAAGCTCCTATATATATTCTGAGATCTATGATATATTTATGAAAATGCGTAGTCCTTCCTGAAGTTCGCAAATATCACATCTCTCGTGGTGTGCATCCTTCATTCGGTAATTCTTGCCATTCTTAAAAAAACAGATTCGATTTCATGTAATGGCAAAATGATAATGTCCTATTCTGGCAAAGTAGAAATGTCCTATTTTAAGTTACAATACCCTGCCGTAATTGGAGGGTACTGTGACGGAAATGGACATGATTACTATGAGCAGGAGAGAGACAAAAAGACTGCACATTATCCACCAAGCAATGGACAAGAGGATTACCCAGAAAAAGGCCGCTGAGCTTGTTAACTTGAGCAGCAGGCAGCTTCGGCGGATGCTGAAGCGAGTTCGGGAGGAAGGAGACGATGGCATCAGCCACCGATCCCGCGGCAAGACCTCGAATCGTCGTGTCCCCAAGAAGATCAAAGAGAAATCACTTAGGCTGTTTAAGGAGAAGTACAGCGATTTCGGCCCTACCTTTGCCAGCGAGAAGCTTCTTGATGTTCATGCAATCAAAGTAAGCAAAGAAACCCTTCGTCTATGGCTGAATAAAGAAAACATCCCGTATGAGAAACGCAAGGGTAGAAAGCATCGGCAATGGCGCGAGAGAAAGCATCATTTCGGAGAAATGGTCCAGATGGATGGTTCCCATCATGACTGGTTCGAAGGCCGAGGCACTGAGTGTGTATTAATGGGATATATCGATGATGCCACAGGAACGGTATGCGGCCGTTTTTATGACTACGGGGGGACCATGCCAGCCATGGACAGCTTCAATCGGTATATTAAGCGCTATGT
>JAJYKN010000091.1 GCA_021788515.1 Nitrospirota bacterium
GGATCAGCTGGAGGGAACGGAAAACCGGATCGCCGTAGAGCGCATGCGGTACAACGACTATGTACAGGCCCTGAACACCTACCGGAGAACGGTGTTCGGAAGGTTCATCTCTTCCCTCGCCGGAGTCGGCGAAGCCCAGTACTACGAAATTCCGCAGGCTGAGAAGGCAGTGCCGAAAGTGAAGTTCTAAGGACGGGTGTGAAGAAGCGAGCGGCAGTGTTTATGCGACCCGCATGGCCTCTGCCGCTTTCTCAAGTGTGACCCAGGTCCTGCTCGTCAGGTCCTCGAAAGCCGTCATCGCGGCGATGGACCCGTGCGATACGGCGACCACGATCTGCTTCGGGGCCCCGGTAATGTCGCCCGCCGCATAGACGTTCGGGAGCGACGTCCGCATGGTGGCCAGGTCGGTCTTGATGTAGCCCTGGTCGTCCAGTTCGAGGCCGAGCTGCTTTGCGAGTTCGTTGTTCGGGACATAGCCGATCGCGACAAACACACCCTCTACGGGCAAATCTGTCGCCTTCCCCGTTTTCTTGTCCTCGACTTTTATCGCCTTTACGATCTTGTCGCCCGAGATCTCCTTCACCTCGCTGTTCCACAAGGCCGTGATGCCCGCCTGTCGGAAGCTCTCCTGCAGCCTCGACTCCGCCCGGAGCGCGTCCCGCCGGTGGATAAGGGTCACGTCGGCGCCGAGGTTATGAAGATAAAGCGCGTCAGTGATCGCGGTGTTGCCGCCGCCCACAACAACCACTCGCTTGTTGTCCTTGAAAAAATATCCATCGCACGTGGCGCAATAGCTCACGCCCCTGCCGTAAAATTTCTGGGCTCCTGCTGCCTCGAGCGCCCGGTTGGCCACACCCGTGGCAATGATCAGTCCCTTCGTCCAGTAGATGGCATGGTTCGTCTTGATCTGGATCCTGCTGTCCTTGCGGTCCTTCTCCACTTCCGTCACGAACTCGCCCACATGGATCTCGCAATACTGGGCGGCCTGCTGCGCGATGAGGTCCACGAGGCTCTTCCCGCCGATGCGCATGAAGCCCGGATAATTCTCCACCACCGGCGTGATCGTCACCTGTCCGCCGAGGTTGCCCTTCTCTATGACGATGCTGTTCAGCCCCGCGCGCACGCCGTAAATTGCCGCCGTAAGACCGGCGGGTCCGCCTCCGACAATGACCAGGTCCTTCTCGACCGGCTCGCCCGAGATCTGGGTTGACGCGACCTGCGGCTCCTTGAGCGTTAAGAGCGTTTCCGTAAACATCGGTTCCGGCTGGAGGCCCGCTCCGGTAAACGTCCCGTTCATGAACGTCTGCGGCACGGCCAAAGAGCCGAGAGTCTCTGCGAGGTCCGAGTTCTCGTAGATCTCGACAGCCTCGGCCGAAACCAAATCGGGCTTCACAATCGCCGCGGAGAACGCGGACAAGACCTGCTGCGGACAGTACGGACAGGTCGGGCTCACAAAAACCTGAATGTCCCGCTTGTCCCGGAGATCGTTGGTCATTTTTTTTACCGTGTCTTCCGTCAAAAGCGCTTTGCCCGTGGACGCCATCATGATGGCGATCAGGAAAGAGCGGCCCTCTTCGCCGAGGGGCGCGCCGGTATAGCGTATGCGGTATTTGTCAGGCGCGATGAGGACCGACGGCGAGCGGGTGACGTTTCGCTTGGCTGCCTGAGCATCTCCCACGGTGTGGAACGATACCTTCAGCTTGCCGGATAATTCGGCGAGCGCCTTGACGAGCGACACCGCGGCCTCGTTGAACTGGTCATTCTTTCCTTTCTGGGTGTAGACTTCCAGAAGGACGTCATCTTTGAGAGATTCCAAAAACGATTCCTTGATCGCCTTTTTTACATCGTCGGGGATGATTTCTTGTGCCATGGATTACCTCACGCAGAGCCACCAGAGCCAGATTCTGTCTTCTGTCTTCTGTCTTCTGTCTTCTGTCTTCTGTCTTCTGTCTTCTGTCTTCTGTCTTCTGCCTTCTGCCTTCTGCCTTCACTTGATCCTCTTCGATATCGCCTTGAATTCCTCCGTGCCCGCCACTTTGAGCAGCTGGAACAGCACGGTCTCGGTGCAGGTCACGACAGCGCCCGCCTCACGCATGAATTCGATCCCGGTCTTCCAGTTCTCCTTGGTGCGGGAACACACCGCGTCCTGAACCACATGAACGTTGATGCCGCCTTTGAGAAGCCCGATGCAGGTCTGGAGCACGCAAATATGCGTCTCCATGCCCGTAAGAAGAACGTTGCTCGTGTTGTGCTCCTTCAGCTCCTCCAGGAACGACGGCTGGCCGCAGCAGTCGAAGGTCATCTTTTCGACGGGCCGGTAAAAGGGCAACGCGTCCCGCAAATCGTGCACCGTCGTGCCGAGCCCCTTGGGATACTGCTCGGTAACCATGACCGGCAGGCGGATCATCTTGGCCAGTTCGATCAGGTGCTGGTTGTTTTTTACAACCTTATCCTTCTCCTTCATTACCGTCGCAAGCTTCTCCTGGATGTCCACGATCAGGAGAACCGTGTCTTGTCTGTCGATGAAAAATTTGTCCAGCGTCATAATGCCGTTCTTCTCCCCGTAATAGATGATTATTTCTTCCTGCATGCGCTCTGCGCCGCACACTCCGAAATTCCTATTTTTTCTTGAGCCGGCAGCCTGCCGGACATTACACTCCTCATGCTCCGCCTTCGTAGCCGATCGTCACCTTGTCCTTTTCCACGATCACGGGCACTTTCCGCGCGCCTTTCGAAAACTTCAGCATCTCCTCGAGCTTTGCGCTGTCTGCCTTGACATCGTAGTAAAGGGCACTGCTGCCATAGACCGACCTGGCCTTTTCGGTATGCGGTCAGCCCGCCTTTCCGAAAATAAGAACTTTCCCTCCCATAGCGGCCCTCTTGTGAAAAATGACTCAACTTTCTTATATAATATCATGTTGCACAATCAAAAGTAAGTGTTTGAAATTGAACCCGTGCAGGCCGTCCAATCATCGTTCCAGGAGGAGTCGATCAGGTACTTTCGTTGCACTGTTCAACACTCATCCCTGTTCATCCTTCGACAGGCTCAGGACGAACGGAGGCAACATCGAAATGACTGACTTTTATCCGTTCGTGGTGAGCTTGTCGAACCACTCAAAACACTTTCTCAACAGTCCGTTAGGTTATTTCGTCAATTTGGATCTGTCCGGACATAATGAGACGGGACAGGATTACGAACCCGCCGCACGGCCGGGACATACGGTTCTCCATAAAGTCGCAATCGCGCTCATGAAAATCGCATGCGCTGCACATCTTCTCGATGATTTTTTCAATTGTCTCCAGGTCGGGTTCCGTTCCCGCCCCCACGGGAAGAATCGGCCTGCCTGCATGCAGCAGCCGATCAATAACCACGGCGCCACGGCACAACAGCTCCTCGTTTTTGCCGGGTTTGTAGTAAGAACAGGAGGGAGAGCAAAGTTGTTTAACAATCCGTTGATTTTTTTTCATCGTTGGGGGAAGTATAACAAAAATTGAGAGGCAGTGCTATAATACGTTCATGAGTTACTATCTTGCTCGTCGTGCTGTTCTCAAATGGCTTGAGACGCCGTCTATTTACCAGATTGCCAATGACGAGTTGTACGAATTGGACAACGACTCTTTCCGGTTTCTGAAGGACTGCGCTGGGGAGCAGGGATGCCCGTCGCGGGACAGCGCCTTTACTGATTACTGCGTGGAAGAAGGCTTGCTCACGAATGAAACAGCGTTCGTACGACGCCCTCTTCTGAAGCAGTCGCCCAGTCCGTCTCTGAGATACCTGGAACTCCAGATTACCGACGCCTGCAATCTCCGTTGCAGGCACTGCTATATCGACACGGCGACTCCCCGTGAACTGCCTTTAGGGCAGATTGAGTCCCTGCTGAAGGAATTCGAGGACATGCAGGGTCTTCGCGTTCTTATCACCGGAGGCGAGCCTCTCCTGCACTCGCGGTTTCAGGAGATTAATGAAATGCTTCCTGATTTCTTTCTCAGGAAGGTCCTGTTCACGAACGGTGTGCTTCTGCGCAAAGACACGATTAACTCCTTGAAGGTCGACGAGATCCAGGTGAGCATCGACGGCCTCGAAAAGGCGCACGACGCGATCCGGGGCAGCGGCAATTTTACGCGGGCGCTGGATGCGGTAAAGCTGGCTCTTGATGCAGGTTTTGCCGTATCAATCTCCACCATGGTGCATCGGGCCAATCTCGGGGATTTCGACGCCATGGAACGGCTCTTCCAAAACATGGGGATTAAGGACTGGACCGTGGACGTTCCGAGCGTGATCGGGAGACTGAAGGACAATGTGGAACTGCAGGTAGGCCCGCGTGAAGGCGGCAGATATCTGGGATACGGCTACGGAGGGGGGCTGCATTCCGCTGCCCAGGGGTTCGGCTGCGGTTACCACCTCATGTCCGTCCTGGCTGACGGCAGCATGGCCAAATGCACGTTCTATCGCGACCAGCCTGTCGGTTCGGCGAAAGAGGGGCTTGCTGAAGCATGGAAAAAAATTCAACCTGTCAGGCTCAAGAACCTTTCGTGCAATTGTGAGTATATCGATGTGTGTCGGGGCGGATGCCGGTACCGAGCGGAACTGTTAAAAGGGAAAGGTGGAAAAGATCCTTACCGCTGCACGCTCTATGGTATAATTTAGGCAATGGATTTGCCCCTTCCTCATTAATTTAATTAATTTACCTGCAAGAGTTTGTGCGGGTGCAGTCGAACGACAGAATGAAAGAAAGGAGGTTTCCCATGACCATCAAAAAAGTGACGAAAAAAACCGCCTTGACCTGCAAATGCAAAAGTTCCTGCTAAGACCTCTTTCGGCAAAACGATGAAAAAGCCAGGGCCCGGCAATTCTGCCGGGCCCTTTATTTTTTCCGGAGAGTTCTCTTTCCGGCTATGCGGCCTGCTCCCGCCCAAACACTTCCCTCAATTCGAAATTCTTGATGAACTGCGCAACCTGGATTCCCAGATAGACGCACTTGATGCCGTTCATGCACTCGTCTGCGTCCTGTTTTTCAAGGTGCGTGGTCAAAAGCGACTCCCCGCGCTTTAAAGTTACAATGTATGTGTTCTTTCGCTCGTCAAAATCGAGGTCAACGGAAAACTTGTGTTGCGCGATTTCAGGATACATTTCCACAATCTTCTCTTTTAATGCATCGTGCGTATATTCCATAGCAGCCTCCCTGCGGACTTCAGCGTCCCGACAGAAACCGGGTTTTCATTCCGATATCCGCATTCCACAATCCGAAATTGGACCTCATCCGCCCTCGACAATACCCCGCTCTTCCCACATGAACCAGTTGCCCGTGTCGGCAAGAAACTCATGGGTGTTGAAAAAGATGGCGTAATGCTGCTCTTCCTCCTTAATCAGCCGCTCCAGGAGGGCCTTTTCCTTGTCGGACTTGGCATGGGCGAGCGTTTTTTCGTAGAACTCCTTGCCTTCTTTCTCCATCTGCATGGCGATCTTGAACGCTTCCAGTTCATCGGCGGTCGCTTCCACTTTTTTCATCATCTCGTCTTTCAGGGCCTCGAAGACCGTTTTGACGTTTTTCATCGGGCTCACGTCCTTGTGCGTGACCTTAAGACCCTTGATAAGCTGGGTGATCATTTCGAGGTGGCGTTTTTCGTCCTCCGTGATCGTCTGAAACATCTTTTTTCCTGCAGGATACTTCGTTTTTTGGGCTGCCTCAGTATAGAAGGCAATCGCATCTTTCTCCATCTTCACCGCCACTTCAAGAGCATCCATGATGTCCTCCTTCTCTCTTCTTTGTTTTATTATACAGTGCAATGACGACATGCCGGGCAGTGATGGAGCTTTCATGACCGCCTTGTCAATATAAGTATAGCATATCGACATGGACCGGAGGGATGGGGGGACAGCGGATAACAAACAAAACCGCCTCACCCCTTTGCGGGATGAAGCGGCAGGTAGACGGGGAAACTTCCTCTTGTTATTTTTTCGTCTTTTCTCCGAACAGATCCTTCACCTTATTGAAAAACCCCCTCGTAAGCGGAGTCGCTTCCTCGCTGTTCAATCGTTCGAATTCCTGGAGCAGTTCCTTCTGCTTCGCCGTCAGCTTCGACGGCACTTCAACCATGATGCGGCACAGCTGATCGCCGCTTCCTGATCCGCGGAGATGGGGGAATCCCTTTCCGCGCAGTTTGAAGACCTGGCCCGGCTGCGTACA
>JAJYKN010000092.1 GCA_021788515.1 Nitrospirota bacterium
CTTAATCTCCAAGGCTTTTCTCAGCTCAAAAGGGTTTAGTGTTTTATATTGTTCCTTGAGTTTGCGCTTTGTTTCTTCAGAGACGTCGGGTGACTCCAGGATTCTCCGGTAAGGGGTTTTGGGCTTATCATAGCGTTTCACGATCTTTGAGGCAACTCGTTTCTTTTCCAGCAGCTTCACCGAAGGACAGAAGAAGTTCAGAAACAGCCTCCATTCGGAGGTATAAAGCTCATTCATGAGAGGAACAACCTCCGGAGAGTCCAGGCGATCGTAGCCAAGCCATTGTCTCACATGAGTCCAGTTCTTCTGCTCGATATGGGCATTATCGTCTTTTTTGTAAGCGCGGCTCCTGGTGAACTGAATAGGCCGTTTTCTCTCGGTCAGATGGCGCAGTAGGTGCTGGTTTAAGAACTCAGTACCGTTGTCTGTATCAAAGCCCAGGATCGGGAACGGCAGGGATTGCTCGATGTCCTTGATCTGGTCAATAACACCTTGATAGTTTTTGCCCCAGACGGCGCGCTGTTCCGTCCAGCCCGTTGCGATATCCACGCAGTCTACGGTATTGGCGTACATGCCTTCTGTAGAGCTTCCGCAGTGGGCCACGGTATCGGCTTCCAGGAAACCGGGGCGGGATTCATCCCATTGATTGGTTTTGACCTGGATATGCTTTCTTAAGAGCGTTCCCGGCTTGGTTGTGGCCCTGCCGTGCTTGGTATACTCTGCGCGGATCGGGTTGAGTATCCTGTCGATGCTCGACGGAGATATTTTGAGCAAGGCTACCGCCGTCTGTTGCGAGATGGGGCCATAAGATTTGATATATCCCGGCAGCCACTCAGGGATGATGGCCTTCAGGCGTTTTGAGCACGGGAGATTTGCCGTCTTCCAGATGCGCTTTAAGGGTACAAGGAGCGTCTCTGTATCATACACGGGCTTTCTACCACGTTTTGCCGGGGTCTTTTGTGTAAATCTTCGGTAGGTCCGCAGAAGCCTGAGAGCATGCTTTCGGTGGTACCCGCAGGTTGTACAGAACTCATTCAGGATCGCTGTTTTTAACTTCCGGGAAGCGGCCCGGTACCGTTTAACAATTGCAGCCAGATACTCTCGTTTGGATCGTGGACTCATCAGAACTAACCCTCCTTTGGGGGTATAGTTCCGGTAACATGCATTATGAGTCAACGATACTTTTCAAAATGCGGTTGGGTAACATTTATTGTGAGTCAATTCGATGATGGTTGATTTGTAGCCTTACATTGGGTATTATTCAACATGCAATTAAAGAGTTTATTTATCATATTTTTGCTTGCCGTTTATTTCATCATCCCGATTGCTGATAGTGTGGCGTGTGATGATTCCAGTCTGCCGACGATGTTTCAAAAGGAAGTTACCATTGCCGCAGGCCATTTGCAGGATGGTTTTTTCTCATCTGCAATAGGCTCCGACACATCCAAAAAGTATTCGGCAGCAGATAACGGGCTTGGTGTGCACTGCCCGCTATGTTTTAATTCCGTACTGCGTTCCTGCTCCTATCATAGCAACATACGACTATCAGAGTTCACGCTTGCAAGTTATACTGTTCTGTCCGCCTGTTTAGAACCTTCGTTTCCCATCACCAAGCCGCCTCAGAACTAACCCCCACAGCTATATTCATGCAGTTGCATCGTACCGCGAGCGACTTTTGTCGCACGGTGTGCTGTTGCGCGCTCGCGCCCCTATTTTCCAATTAATTGAAACGAAGTGAGGTGTATTCATGACGCGAATGATTACTTTTGCGTGTGCTCTACTGCTGTTCGCGCATCCCGCGTTCAGCATGACACTGAACGAAGCGATCGAGACCGCGTTGAAAAGTAATCCCGGGATCCAGTCTGTGAGACTGGAGAAAGACGCGGCCCAGGGCAGGCTGGATCAGGCCGGGTTATGGCTCAGAAGCAATCCCGTCATCGAAGGGAGCCTGTCCCGGAAGGACACGGTCCCCGGTGGCGGGGAGAAGGTGACGAACAAAGGCCTTTCGCTTTCTCAGGAGTTTGAGGTCGCGGGCCAGCGGGGTTTACGCGTTGACGCTGCTAAGAACGGCATGGAGAAGGCTTCCCAGGACATCCGCGACCGGCATCGTATTCTGGTTGCCGAGGTCAAGGACTCTTTCGCGAAAGCACTTGCCACGAAGCGGAAGGTCGAGCTTGCCGACGAGGCGGTGCGCCTTCAGGAGCAGCTCGTCAATTCAACCGCGGTCAAATATCAGGCGGGAGAAATATCCCAGCTGGAACAGAATCTCGCTGATGTCGAACTCGGAAAAGCCAGGCGGGATCGCCTGCTTGTCGAGAAGGAACGGCGCGGAGCACTGCTGGACCTGCAAATGCTCCTCGGACTGACGCCGAAATCGGACTTCTCGGTGGAAGGCGACATGCCCATGGAAGCGCCGGTGGTCCCGGACAAGGAGAAGCTGCGGACCTTAACCGCGTCGCAGCGGCCCGACGTGCTGTCAACAGCGGCGGAAGTGCAGCAGGCCAGATCAGCCATGAAGCTTGCGGGGAGAGAGGCGATCCCCAGCTTCACGGTCACAGGGTTTTATAATCAGGACGACAAACTGGATGAGAAGGGCGTAATGTTGTCCTTTCCGCTGCCATTGTTCGACCGGAAGCAGGCTGACCGGAAGGAAGCTGCTGCAAAGGCAGGTCAGGCGCTTATCAAACAGGCATCGCTCGAGCGCTCCATAGAACGCGAGATCGAAGAAGCCTATGCAAACCTCGTCTCCGCGTCCGAGGAATTGTCGCTTTTCAAAAAAGATGTGCTCGGCAAGGCCTTGGAGAATCTGGGACTCATGAACCTTGCTTTCAAGGAAGGGAAGTTCGGGTTCTTTGAAGTGCGTCTTGCGCAAAAGGACACGATCGACGCGCAGTTCGCTTATCTTGAATCGCAGGTGCGTTTGCAGCTTGCATTGAACGCCCTGGAAAAAGTTACGGGAGGAAGTTTGAAATGAACAACTCTGTATTATCGACCATCCAAAACCGGCTGGTCATTTTAACAACGATCTTCCTGCTGATCATCACGGTCGCAGGCTCAGGGTGCAAAAAAGGTGAAGGCGCCAAGGAAAAAGAACCTGCGGCAGCCGTTGAAAATAGCGAAGAAGGCGGAGAAAAGAAAGAAGCCGGGGAGAAGAAGGAATCCGGCATCGTGACCCTTTCTTCGGAAAAACTGCAGGCGGCCGGGATAGAAACCAGAAAAGTGAATCCGGAGCCGCTCTCGGCGTTGATCTCCGCCACTGCGGTCATTGAGTTCAACGGGGACAAACTGTCGAAGGTCAGCCCCCGCGTGTCCGGCAGGGTTGTCAAGCTCCTCGCTTCCCAGGGTGACCGAGTGAAAGCGGGCCAGCCGCTTGCCTTGCTCGATTCCGTGGACCTCGATCAGGCATGGTCCGACTATGTGAAGGCCAAAGGCAAGGTCGAGATGGCAAAGAAAAACCTCTCGCGCGAGGAGACCTTGTTCGAGAAGAAAATATCGCCGGAAAAGGATGTGATCAAGGCACGGCAGGAGATGGGCGAGGCAGAAGCCGACCTGAATCTTTCCGTGGAAAAGTTCCGGTTGCTCGGCATCGATATCGCCGGCATGGAACAACAGAAGAACAGCGGCAAGGACAGTCACCCCCTGATCCCGCTAACCTCTGCGGTCGGCGGTGCAGTCGTCGAGAGAACGGCTACGCCGGGTGAGATGGCGGGCCCGGACAAAGTGCTCTTTACCGTCGCAGACCTCTCGGCCCTCTGGGTGGTCATCGACATCTATGAAAACAGCCTTCCTCTCATTCATGTCGGCAACGGCGTGAAGGTCTCCGTGTCGGCGTTCCCGGACACGACTTTCAAAGGGCGCATAGCGCAGGTCGGGGATGTGGTTGACGAGAAGTCGCGCACGGTAAAAGCGCGCGTGGTCGTGGATAACGCGAGTGGAAAGCTGAAACCCGGTATGTTCGCTACGGTGACCATGGACGCAAAAGGGCCGACCTTGGAGCAGGTGATCGCCATTCCCGAGGACGCGCTCCTCTTGGACGGGACTGCGCGGTATGTGTTCGTACAGACCGGGCCGGGCGCGTTCGCGCGGCGGGACGTGAATGCCGGAAGAATTCTTGGAAGGCGGATCGAAATCATTGACGGCCTCAAGAAAGGCGACCTCCTTGTCGTCAAGGGGACGTTCGTACTCAAGTCGGAGCTTAAGAAAGAATCCCTTACGGGAGAATAGGAGGACGGCATGCAGCGGATCATAGATTTTGTCCTGCGGCAGAGACTGCTCGTCCTCATCGGCGTTTTTCTGCTCATCGGCATCGGCATTTATTCATTCAAGACCCTGTCCATCGACGCTTTTCCCGATGTGACGAATGTTCAGGTCCAGATCATCTCCACGGCCCCGGGCATGTCTCCTTTGGAGACGGAGAAGCTGGTCACCACGCCCATCGAGCTTAAAATGAGCGGAATGCCCAGGCTGCATGAGACGCGGTCTCTATCCAAGTTCGGGTTGTCCCTTGTCACTCTCGTCTTTGAAGACAATGTTGATATCTATTTCGCGCGGCAGCAGGTGTTGGAGCGGATGATCGAGGCAAAGGAGGATCTGCCGAAGAATGTGGAACCCATGCTCGGCCCCGTATCGACGGGCCTCGGCGAGATATATCAGTACACTCTCGAAGGAAAAAGTAAAAGCCTCATGGAGCTGCGCACCCTGCAGGATTGGGTCGTCAGGAAGCTCCTCCGTACTGTTCCGGGAGTCACGGACGTGAACTCCTTTGGCGGAGACGTGAAACAGTACCAGATCGCGGTGGTCCCCGAGCGGCTGATCAAGTACAATCTCACACTGCGGCAGGTGTTCGAGGCGGTCGCCAAAAATAACACGAACGCCAGCGGCAGCTTTATGAACATCGGCGGAGAGCAGTACATCATCCGCGGACTGGGTCTGCTCAAGACCCTTGAGGACATCGGCAATATCGTCATTACGTCGAGCCACGGGACCCCGATATATGTGAAGGACGTTGCGGAGCTTAAGCTGGGCGCCGCGTTCACCCAGGGCGCGGTCGTAAAGAACGGGGAAGACGCGATGGCGGGCATCATCCTGCTGATCAAGGGAGGAAACTCGCGTGACGTTGTCGAGAAGGTCAAGGAGAAGATGAAGGAAATCGCAAAAACGCTTCCCGAAGGCGTCAAGGCCGTGCCCTTTTATGACCGCGCCGAACTCGTCCAGCGGGCGCTTTCCACCATCATCAGCGCGCTCGCGGAAGGCTCGCTCTTCATCGTGCTGGTGCTCTTCATATTCCTCGGAAACGTGCGGAGCGCAATAGTCGTGACGCTTTCGCTCCCCTTGACCATGCTGTTCACCTTCATCGTCATGCGCCAGCTCGGGATCACCGCGAACATGATGTCCCTCGGCGGCCTTGCCATCGCCATCGGCATGGTCGTGGACGGGGCGGTCGTCATCGTCGAGAACACCTACCGACATCTCTCCGAGCGCAAAGATGAACCGGCAATCCATGTTATAGCGGAATCAGTGCTGGAAGTGATGCGGCCGGTGATCTTCGGCATCATGATCATCACCGTGGTTTTCCTGCCGCTTTTTACCTTGACCGACGTTGAGGGGAAGATGTTCAGTCCCCTTGCCGTGACGATCTCCATCGCACTGATCGGTTCGCTCCTTGTTTCGGTTCTGATTGTGCCTGTGCTGTCGTCCTTCATTCTGAAGGGCGGCAACGAGGAAGACACCCGGCTCCTCGCGCTCGTGAAGCGGAAGTTCAACCCCCTACTCGCCTGGGCACTGTTAAATCGAAAGCGGGTTCTTATTATCTCAATAGCTGCGTTTGTCGCGAGCCTGGCGCTCCTGCCCTTTATCGGAAAGGAGTTCATGCCCGTGCTCCAGGAGGGGCACCTCACGGTCCAGCTCATCCGGCTGCCGGGGATCTCGCTCCGGGATTCCATCGAGATGGAAAAGAAATTTCACAAGATCCTCTTGACCTTCCCCGAGGTGGAGACCGTGGTCTCGAAGATCGGCGCTGCGGAGATCGCGTCCGACCCCATGGGGCCCGAGATATCAGACCCCATCATTACGCTCAAGCCCCGCAAAGAGTGGAAAACGGCGAAAAACCTTCCGGGCCTGATCGACAAGATGCGGAAGAAGCTGGAGGCGTCGCTGCCTGGCGTGGGTTTCAACT
>JAJYKN010000093.1 GCA_021788515.1 Nitrospirota bacterium
GCCCGAGCGACTTGCCGTACCGGGAAGAGATAAAGTCGGCAATCGTGGTGATTCGATTTTCCCGGGAAAGATAGACGATCTTCCGGAGCACAATCCACCAGAGCGCGGCCATGAGCGTGGGCCCAATATAGGTCGTGAGAAAACTCAGGCCCGAATTGGCCGCCTTGCCCACACTGCCGTAAAAAGTCCAGGACGTGCAGTACACTGCCAGAGAGAGGGAATAGATGTAGGGGTTCGAGACGAGGCTCTTCCCCTGCAGTTCCTTCAGCTCGGCGAAATATGCCACGGAAAAAAGCAGCAAAAGGTACCCGAGAATGACCGTGAGCAGGAACCAGGGTGAAAACACTTAACTTCCTCCCTCATCCCGATCAGAAAAAGTCGAAGCCAGAAAAATAAGCCCGATAAAAACAATCCAAATGATAAACAGGTAATAGGTGAGACTGTTGTGGAAGATATTAAGAAAGGGTCCGCAAAAGAACACAAGGCCGATACAGAACAAAAAAAACCAGATATCTCGTTTCATTCTCTATTTACCTCAGCTCGTGTAACTTTTTTGCACACTACACGTTGCCTACTGCCTCCGGAATCCGGAAACTGAAAAATCAATATGTTAGCGCTGCTATATTAACACAACCTGTAACAAAAATCCACATAGTCGGGTAATTCCGCCAAGCAGGTACGATTTTTATCTTGTTTTTCATGAATGTGTGTACTATGGTACTTTTCTAAGTGAGGCTAAGATAAAGCATGCATACTGACGAATTCGAAATATCATTACACCGGGAACTGAAGGTTTGCGAAAATACAATCCAGAGGATCAGAAAAACGCTCGGCTTGATGGAGCAGAAGTATCACAAAACCACGGAAGCATTCATTGAGGAATACAGAAACGGCAATCTGGCTTCCGACCTCGACAATAAAGACGAGTATCGTGCCTGGGAAATCAGTTATGAATCACTCAAGCAATGGCAGGAATTGGAGCGGCAATACCGGGAACAATTCCGGATCATGAAGATTTAAACCAGAAAATGCTGTTCGCCTCCGGCCTCTTTATGTTATACTTTCCCGCATGCAACGAACAACCCCCCATACTCCTCTTTCGAGCAAAGACAACAGCATCATAAAACAGCTTCGGTCCCTTGCTGACGCTAAACACCGGAAAAAAGAACAGGCTTTTCTGATTGAGGGCGTCAAAATGGTCAAAGAAGCCCTCCGCGATAATGCGGGGGTAAAAATGGTCGTGGCTGCGCCGGCCCTCGTTCAGCACCACGGCAAGGGAGTATTGAAGCTCGCAGAGAGCAAGGGAATCGACATCCTCTGGGTATCCGAACGTCTCATGGACGCGCTCTCGGAAAGTAAAACACCTCAACCCGTCATGGCTGCTGTTCAGATGAAGCAGCATACGGAAGAAACCCTGCTGGGGAATACAGCGGCCTTGATCGTCGTAGCACACCAGCTCCAGGATCCGGGCAATCTCGGTACGATTATTCGCACCGCGGAAGCTGTCGGCGCGTCAGGGGTGGCCATCACCTCGAACACCGTGGACCCCTTTAACGCAAAAACAGTCCGGGCGTCGATGGGCAGCATTCTGCGCCTGCCGGTAGCGTTGATAGGAGATGTATCGTCATTCATTAGGAAATGCAAAAACGCGGGATTCCAATCACTTGCTGCGGCAGTGACCGGAGAAAAGACTCACTTCGATATCGATCTCACAAAACCGACCATCGTGATCGTAGGACAGGAAGGTTCGGGCCTGCCTCAAGAGGTCCTTGCTGAAATAGACCTGAGCATCCGAATTCCCATGGCGGAATCCATCGACTCTCTGAACGTGGCAACAGCCGCTGCGGTGATTTTGTACGAGGCATTACGCCAAAAGACGTTCAGGAACCCGCCTGACCATCTCCGCTGATCGGTTTCACTTCTTCCCATATTTTTTCTTCAATTTTTCCACGACCACCCTCGGCACAAGGCTGGACACGTCGCCTCCGTAGCTTGCCGCTTCCCTGACAATGGTCGAGGTAATAAATGAATATTCCTCGTTCGGCATCAGAAACACCGTTTCAATATCGTTATCGAGCCGCCTGTTCATAAGCGCCATCTGCATCTCATATTCGAAGTCCGATACCGCGCGAAGACCGCGGATAATGCCTACCGCGTTCTTCTGTTTTACGTAGTCGACAAGGAGCCCGTCGAAGCCTTCTATCTTCACCCGCTTATAGCGAGAAACGACTTTTTTGATCATGCCTATGCGCTCTTCAAGGGAAAAAAGCGGCTGCTTTTTCGGGTTCGCTGCCACGGCAACGATTAATTCGTCGAAGATCCTGAGACTTCGTTCGACCAGGTCAATGTGACCATTCGTGACAGGATCGAAGGTGCCGGGGTAGACCGCGATGTGCTTCATGTGAGCTCCTTAGATGAAGTAGTCTGAAGTCAAGAGTCAGTATCAGGAGAGTCGATGCAACCAGCATTTATCATTGTGTCTCTTGTCTGCTGGTCTCTGCCTCCTGGCTTCTCTGTGTATAAAACGCCAAAACCGTATCGCCGTACTTAGCTTCGCGATAAAGAGAAAGAACTCCGGCACGGTCTGGCGACAGTTGCTTTTTAAAATGCTCGGCGATCACGACCGAATCGGCTTTCAAAACCCCTGACTCCGCAAGGAGCGTTAGCAGCGGCTGCATGTCGTCTGCGTACGGCGGATCGAGAAATACGATGTCATAAGGACCGGACATTTTTTTTAAGAAGACTTCGGCTTTAGACAACACGGCCCATGCCTTCTCGCCAAAGCCGGTCTGTTCTATATTTTGCTTCACCATCTTGAGCGACTCAAGGGAAGCGTCCACAAACGTCACGCTGTCCGCACCGCGGCTGAGCGCCTCGATACCGATCCCACCAGCACCTGCAAAAAGGTCCAGGAAAACCGAATTGAGGACCTTGTCGCCAAGAATATTGAACAGCGCCTGTTTTACCTTGTCGGACGTGGGTCTGACGCGCAATCCCCTCGGGACTTTCAAACGCCGTCCCCTGCCTATGCCTCCAGTCACTCTCATAGCACAATTTTCTGTGACGATGCTACAGAAAAACCCTTTCTGAGTCAAGCACTTCTTGACAGCCCTCTGCAATATGGATATACTTTGCTATCATGAAGAAACGTACAATGCAAACAAGTTTGCGGCTGATGGTCCTGTTTCTTGCGCTTTTCCTTATGCTGCCGGGTCTTGCGTCTGCATCCAGTGAAAAAAAACAGCCTGCACACCAACCCGTCCCTCCGCTTTCTGTTAAACAGAATACGGTGTTTCTCCTCACGATTGATTCACCGATTACGCCCGTGGTGGCCGAATACATCGTGAAGTCGATCGACAAAGCATCCGCTGCCAAAGCCGAGGCAATCATCATTCAATTAAACACGCCAGGCGGGCTGGTCGACTCCATGCAGCAGATCGTCATGAAAATGATGGCCTCCAATACGGCGACGGTGGTCTATGTTGCCCCGAGCGGCGGCAGGGCTGCATCGGCCGGCGTATTCATCACGCTTGCGGCCAATATCGCCGCAATGGCGCCGGCGACGCACATAGGCGCGGCCCATCCGGTTACGATGCAGGGAAGCATGGATAAAACCATGGAAACAAAGGTCGTCAACGATCTCGCAGCTATGGCGCGGGGCATTGCCGAGAAGCGCGGAAGGAATGCAATCTGGGCGGAAGACGCTGTTCGAAAGAGCGTTTCGATTACCGAGACCGAAGCGCTGAAGGACCATGTGATCGACCTCGTTGCACCCGATGTACCGACACTCGTCAAAGATCTGAACGGCAAGACCGTTGACCTCGTCATCGGCAAAAAAACGCTTTCAACGGAAGGAGCGGACGTCAAGGAAATCGAAATGGGCTTTCGGTATCGATTCCTGGAGATCATCAGCAATCCCAATATCGCCTACATCCTGATGATCCTCGGTTTTTACGGCCTCTATTTTGAGCTCTCCAATCCCGGAGCTATTTTTCCCGGAGTTGCAGGTGCGATTTGCCTGGTCCTCGCCTTCTACGCGCTCCACACTCTGCCGATCAACTATGCAGGCCTCATCCTCATCATTATCGGCATCAGCCTCTTTATCGCGGAAGCGTTCATCACGAGTCACGGTATTTTGGGCATCGGAGGGACTATTGCCATGCTGTTCGGTTCGATCATGCTTATCGATTCTGCTTCGCCTTTCCTTCAGATATCATGGGCCGTGATTATTCCGGCTGTTGGCCTGTCCGCGCTCCTCTTCATCATAACCATGACAGTCGCAATTCGGGTTTACCGTGAAAAACCAACGACCGGGAAAGAGGGAATGATCGGCATGCAGGCAACGGCCAAAACAGGCATCCTTACGGACGGACAGGTGTTCATGCGCGGCGAATACTGGAATGCCTGGAGCGATGAGCCGATACAGCAGGGTGAGAAAGTTACGGTCATTGCCATAGATGGGCTGAAGGTCAAGGTGAAAAAAACCGCTTAGCGGCAAAAAAACTTATAGGAATTCCATTCAACCGTTCGAAACGGTTCACCCAATACCTTAAGGAGGCTACACCATGCAGATGTTCGCAACCAGTTTTCTTTTCACGATCATTATTTTCATTGCTATTTTGTACAACATCGTAAAAATCCTGAAGCAGTACGAACGCGGCGTTATTTTTACCCTCGGAAAAGTGAGCACTGAATACGGCGTAAAAGGGCCCGGAATCATTTTTCTGTGGCCGGGGATCCAAAAAATAGTGCGGGTAAGCCTGCGGACCGTGACCATGGACGTGCCATCGCAGGACGTAATCACGAAGGACAACGTTACGGTGAAGGTCAACGCCGTCGTCTACTTCCGGGTCATCGACCCGGCCAAGGCCGTCATAGAAGTAGAAGATTTCTATTACGCGACATCACAGATTGCCCAGACCACGCTCAGGAGCGTCCTTGGCCAGAATACCTTCGACGACCTGCTCTCGAACCGTGATGCCATCAATGCCGAGCTTCAAAAAGTCATTGACCAGCAGACGGAACCCTGGGGGGTCAAGGTGACGACCGTGGAAGTAAAAAACGTCGACCTACCTGCGGAGATGCAGCGGGCTATTGCCATCCAGGCACAGGCGGAGCGGGAACGTCGGGCCAAGATCATTCATGCCGAGGGTGAGCTTCAGGCATCGGCGAAATTGAGCGAAGCCGCGTCCGTCATCAGCAAAAACCCGATCGCGCTCCAGCTGCGATACCTACAGACCCTCACCGAAATCGGCACGGAGAAGAACACGACCATCGTTTTCCCGCTGCCAATCGAATTCATGTCTGCGTTCCAGAAACTGATCGAGAAAAAGGATTAGTCCGGCCGGTTGGCCGTCTGTCACATAAAATATCGGATTACACACTAAAAAAAAGGGGACCGGCAATACAACCGGTCCCCTTTTATATGAGTCGCTGCTGATCTTTTATATTTCGTTGACCGTTATGGCCTGCTGCGGGCAGTTCTCTACACAGGTCTGGCAGTTGATGCATTCGGACATGTTCACCGGCTCTGCCTTGCCGCCTTCCAGCTTGAATACGGACTGTGGGCAGACATTGACGCAGGTGCCGTCGCCGTCGCACTTGCCTTTGTCGACTGTTACCATGTACATTGTATCTGGTTCCTCCTTCAGTAGAAATGAAATTCAAAAAGCACATTATATTACCCGCCGTGGCCCGTAAAATCAAGCAAGAAATGAAGATAAAAAAAGGCTCACCCGGTTGGGGGTAAGCCTTAGAAAAGAAACGCTCGGGTCTAATTAATGTTCAATCTCGATTCCAGCCGTCCGCTCTCTAACCGAAATCGCTATCTTGTAAAGCATCGAGAGGATCAAAAACCCAATGGCCCATACACCGAGCGTAATGAGCGCTTCGGGCATGGTCGGCCAGTATGGGTGGACTTCTTCAAAGGGATTCGGCACGAAACCGCCGATAATAAGACCGAACCCCTTGTCGATCCAGAGCGAAATGAAAAGCGACAGACAAGCGAAGGCGAGCAGGCCTTCCTTCTTTCGCGCAGCCGGAAATACCAGGAGAAAGAGCGAGATGACCGCGAGGACGGTTGACGTCCACATCATGGGTACCAGCTCAGTATGGCCTTCAAGCCCGACGTAGAGATATAGGAAGGAGCTTGCATGACCCG
>JAJYKN010000094.1 GCA_021788515.1 Nitrospirota bacterium
GAAGTAGTCTCCCAGGAGTATGAACTGGAATACGGCACCGACAGGATAGAAATTCACAAAGACGCCTTAAAGAAAGGCGAGCGGGTCCTTCTCATCGATGATCTTCTTGCTACCGGCGGCACTGCCCTGGCTGCCGCCGCACTGGTCGAACAACTCGGAGCAAAAGTCGTCGAGATGGCGTTTATTGTGGATTTGCCGGACGTGGGCGGGAAAAAGAAGCTCACGGCAAAGGGGTATAAAGTTTTTGCCTTGACGGAGTTCGAGGGGGATTAGGCTTCGAAACATATCTGGCTCATGAAAAAAGGCGTTGTCGATATGGACGACGCCTTTTTTTTGAAGTTATCCGGCCACCATCCCGTAGAGGACGATCAGGATAAGCGCGGGCAGCATGTCGATGGTTTTTATGGCTTTGAGTTTGAGCAGGTTGAGGCCGATGGCGAGCACGATGATGCCGCCCACACCGTCGATATTGTTCATCATGCGTTCCGCGGTAAGGAACGTGAGCCCGCCGGAGAAGATCGTAAGAGCGCCTTGAATGACAAGGACCGTCACGGCGGAGAAAGCGACGGAGAGCCCGTAGCGCGAGGCGAGAATAAAGGAGGCGAATCCGTCCATGACCGACTTCGTCTTAATCAGCAGGCTGTCATTATATAACCCGTCCTTGAGCGAACCGATGATGGTCATGGATCCGACGCAAAAGAGCGTGCTGGCGATAAGAAACCCTTCAATATCGTATTTGCCGGAGAGGTAAGAATCGTTCAATCGGTTGAGTTGCCCGTGCAGGCGGTCTTCGAGTTTCATGACGCCGCCTGCGAAGGTCCCGAGCACGAGCGCGAAAACCATGGGGACAATGTCGCTCCCCTGCAAGCTCATCTTGATCCCGACGAACGCCGTCACGAGGCCGAGCACGGTAAAAACCGTTTCCTTCACATCGTCGCGGATCTTTTTTCCCGTCAGAAGCCCGAGCGCGCTTCCGCCTGCTACGAGCAATCCGTTGAATAGATATCCTTTCATGGAAGACCAGTATAACTATTTTTATCATGGATTGGAACAGGAATATGAGCGGGTGAGTTATGAGATTTAGAATATGCTACTCAAGGTTGCAAAAAATTGCAGACAACGCCTTGTAAAATTTTGATTGAGTATTTTCTAAACTTGTGGTATCGTAGGCACCCATTAGCGCAATAAATTCAAACCCAATAAGGAGGGGAATAGCATGAAGAAGATTGTAGCGATTCTGGCAGTAGCGGTATTGGTTGTTTCAATGGCTTCTCTGGTGTTTGCAGCCGGGATAAGCATGGAAAAGGGCACGATCAAGAGCGTGGATGAAAAGGCAGGCACTGTTGTATTTTGCGCTGAGGGCACCAACAAGGACACCACCCTGAAGGCTGAAAAGGGCGTCGATCTCAGCAAAGTGAAGGCAGGGGACAAAGTAGAGGTCTCCGTCGAAAAGGACATGCTCAAGCACATGATGGTTGCTCCTGCCGCTCCCGCAGCAAAGCCCAGACCAGCAGTGGGCTGCTAAGCTCAGGCATTATTCTCAAAGGGAGTCCCCGAAAGGGAGACTCCCTTTTTTTATTGCTTACCCTTTCCCACAAAATGCCTTGATTTATGGGGAGGTTTGCTTTATTATTGTCATCCAATTGCGTACAGACGCAGCCACTATAACAGAACCAACGAGGAGGAAGCAGTGATCAAAGTAAATCAGGAAGAACTCAAGCAGAAAATTGAAAAACTGAAAAAGGCTGCAGCGGAAAAAGCAGCAAAGGCCGGCAGCAAAAAGTCGGAACCAGAGGCCCGCGAGGCCCTCAAAAAAGTGAAACGGGCGCAGCGGAAGCTCCGTTCTGCCAAGGCATACAAGTCGGCCGGCAAGAAGGCCGAAGCGAAACCAGCCGAGGAAAAGGCGACCGCATAACGGATAGCGCAGTGAGTTGCCGTTCATCTCATACGATGATGCAGGTGCTCCGGATTGGCACGGCCTGCGCGACCACGTTGCTTCTCGGAGCATGCGCGGGGGCGGTAAAACCGATGCCACCCGCTGAGATTTCATCGCCTTCAACGTTGCTCACGACGTCGGTCACATCCTCGGCGCCGATGCCTGTTCAGGGACGAATCCTGCCGGGCGTGACCTCCTTCGAAACGGGGACGGCTGCCTGGTACGGTAAAGAACTGCAGGGGAAGAAAACCGCGGATGGAGAAGTCTTCGATATGTACGGCCTTACGGCAGCCCACCGGACCTTGCCGCTCGGCACGATCATTCTCGTTACCAATCTTGACAATTCCAAAAGCGTCAAAGTGAAGATCACAGACCGGGGCCCGTTCACCAACACCAGGGTCCTGGACCTTTCCTACGGGGCTGCCCGGGAGCTGGGGTTTGTTGCCCGGGGCACTGCCCGGGTATCGATCGAGATCTTGAAAACAGCGCGCGAGCCTGCACTGTACACGGTTCAGGCGGCGACCTTTGCCGAAGAAGAGAACGCGCGGCAGCTTAAGTACCGGCTGTCCAAGAAATTCGAGGTGGTGACGATCGTGCCGTTCGAGACGAACGTTGCACGGTTTTACCGCGTTCGCGTCGGGTCCTATTCCTCCGAAGAACTGGCGGAACAGGTGGCGAAGAAGCTGACGTTCGAGGGACTGGAACCGATCGTGGTGAGGAAAGATTAAGGCGATTGCATACGAAGACACGCTGCGTTTCGAGGCTTTGTGTGCATATGAATGGTCTCGTAAAAAGTCGGATTTAACCGCAGAGCCGCAGGGCGCGGAGAAAAACTGCTAATCTTTAAGATCTTTTCCTCTGCATCTCGGCGTCTCGGGTGGATTTTGATTTGGGAAAATTAAGGCATCGATGAAAATAAAGGTCATTGCAGGCAAACTGGAAACACACAAGACCGGCGGGGCAATCATCCTTCTTTTCGAGAGTGAGAAACTCGACGGCGCCGCAGCGCGGATCGACAAGGCACTGGGCGGGACCGTATCGGGACTCATGAAGCGCGGCGATTTCAAGCCCAAACCCGGCGCAGTCCACCTGTTGTATCCCGAAGGCAGGATCGCGGCAGAACGGCTGGTCCTGGCTGGGCTGGGCAAGCGGAGCGAGTTTACCATGAACCGCCTGCGGCAGGCCGCAGGCAAGGCGGCCCCTTCGCTCCGAACAGCCGGAGCGCGGGACGTTACGGTGCTCGTTGAAGGTTTTGGCCGGGACCTGGAAGAAGCGTCCCAGGCCTTGGTTGAAGGAAGCATGCTGGGGCTCTACCGTTTTCTAAAATACAAGACCAATGATGAGAACGACCGGAACAGGGATGTCACGACGATCACGCTTCTGACCGGGACGGCAGGTGCGGTCAAGGCCCTTCAAGCGGGCGCCAGGAGCGGAGTCGTGATTGCCGATTCCACTGCAATGGTACGCGACATGGTAAGTTCTCCCCCCATTGATATGACGCCTGCTATCATCGCGGCTAAAGCGCGGGAACTCGGACGTCAGTTCGGGTTCAAGGTGCAGGTGCTGGAGCGCAGCCAGATGCAGAAGCTCGGCATGGGGGCGCTGCTTGGCGTCGCCGCAGGCAGCGTACAACCGCCGAAGTTCATCATCATGGAGTATTGGAAGGGCGGAAAAAAGCCCCTTATCGCGCTGGTAGGCAAGACCATCACCTTCGATTCGGGCGGCATATCGATCAAACCATCGGAGAATATGGATAAGATGAAGGACGACATGTCCGGCGGGGCCGCGGTGCTCGGGGCGATGCGCACGGTTGCGGCGCTCAGGCTCCCGCTCAACATCGTGGGCCTGCTCCCGGCTACGGAGAACATGCCGGGCGGCAGCGCATACAAGCCCGGCGACGTGCTCCGCACCATGTCCGGCCAGACCATCGAGGTCATGAATACCGATGCGGAGGGAAGGCTCATTCTTTCCGACGCTCTTGCTTATGCGTGCCGCTACAAACCGGCTGCGATCGTGGATATTGCAACGCTCACCGGCGCCTGCAGGATCGCTCTGGGCCAGGAGGCCACGGGCATGCTCGGCACGGACGAGAAGCTCAAGGAGAAGATCCGCGATGCAGGCGAAAAAACCGGCGAGCGCGTCTGGGAAATGCCGCTCTGGGAAGGGTACTACGACCAGATCAAGAGCGACATTGCCGATATGAAGAATACCGGCGGCAGGGACGGCGGTTTGATCACGGCTGCGGCGCTTCTTTCCAAATTCGTGCAGAAGTATCCCTGGGTGCACCTCGACATCGCGGCAACCGCCTGGACCGAGAAGGACCGGCCGTACACGCCGAAAGGCGCGACGGGCATCGGCATGCGGCTCCTGACGCAGTTCCTCAGGGACTGTGCCGAGAAGGGATAGATTCGAAGCGGCGATGCGGGGAAACGGAGAACCGGCGTGACACACAATGCCCCGATTCACCCATTCTCCGATTCACCGATTCAGGCATTTCATGGACCTCCATCAGATCGAAATATTCTGCACCCTCGTCGCGCTCCGCAGTTTTTCCAAGACAGCGGAGACGCTCTATCTGACCCAGCCCACCGTGAGCGGCCATATTAAAAACCTTGAAACGGAACTCGGAGTGAAGCTGGTGGACCGCCTCGGCAAGCGGGTGATGCCCACGGAGGCGGGTGAAGTGCTTTTCCGGTACGGCCAGAAGCTTCTTGTCCTGCGCGACCATGCGCAGCAGGAAATTGCGGCCTTGTCGGGCCAGGTAAGCGGCATTCTGAAGATCGGCGGAAGCACCATTCCGGGCGCGTACATCCTCCCGTCCTTTATCGGCGCGTTCAAAAAAACACATCCTTCGGTGGCGGTCCAGCTTGTTATCGACGATACGGCAAAGATGGCAGAGGCGGTATTAAGCGGCGATTTGCACATCGGCGTCGTCGGCGCCCGTATGACCGAACCGCAGTTGGAAGTCTATCCGTTCCTGCGGGACGAGCTTGTTGTCGCGGTTCCTGCGGCTCACGCCTGGGCAGGGAAAAAGACCGTGGCAATCGGGGCTTTGCAGGGGGAACCGTTCATTCTCCGCGAAAAAGGATCGGGAACACGGCGCATCATGGAAGAGCGGCTCGGCAAGGAAGGCGTTTCAATAGCAGACCTGAAGATTGTTGCGGTCATGGGCAGCAGCGACGCCGTTCGCCAGTCGGTGAAAGGCGGGCTCGGCATTTCGATCCTGTCAAGCCGCGCAATCCACGATGATGTGAAGGCAGGCAGGCTGGCCGCGGTGCGGGTCAAGGGCGTGCCGATCGAACGAAGCTTCTCGATCATCCTGCGCAAAGGCAAGAGCCGCTCACCCTTGTGCAGGACCTTTCTGGATTTTCTCTTGAAGTCGAACCTGAACGCCTGACCTGTTTATTTCGGTGTTTTTCCCGTATTGAACATGCCCTGATAACGCCTGAATTCCGGCAGCTTATCGATTCCGTCAAAGCGATGATCAGCCAGAATTGCCTTGATCTCATTTTCAAAATTGCCGTTCGTGACAGCGCTCTCGAACATGTCCCGTGCAAACGGGTAATTTTTCAGCAGGTAATTTGCCTGGAACAGCAGCCACTTGACGCGGGGAGAATGGGCATGAGCCACTTTTTTGCCCTCCCGCAAGTAGGCGTCGGCGAGATCATACTGTTTCTTGTCCAGTTCTGGTTCGCCGAGGATAACATAGGGGACCGTGTCCGCAGGCTTGGTCTTCACGTACTCCCGGAGAAACCCCAGTGCTTTGTCCTCGTCTTTTTGAGCGTAGAAAAAATAAAGCCCCATGTAGGCGATGTAGTGCTTGACCTCAAGGGTCTTTCGGTAGTAGCCCTCTTCCTGCTCGGGAGTGACATTGTCGCGTGAAGCGAGTTGCAGGTATGCGTCGCCGATATGGTGCAGCGAAACGTCGGAATAGTGTTGCCCGGGATCATATTGGGCGATGATTTTTTCGTGCTGCTGCGCATTACTGTACGTTTCGAACTCCCTGCAGATTTTGTCCGAATCCTCGCATTTGGATATCGGCGCTGTGGCCAGACGGTCCGTGACGGAAACGGCGATGAAGACGGTTATTACCTACGCTCCGTTGCTTTGACGAATGAGAAAGACTTTCGAAGAAACCTGCGGGGGGCATTGATGCACCCGTTGCGCGACGATGGGGGAAACTATTTGGCAGGCGGGGTCAACGTGA
>JAJYKN010000095.1 GCA_021788515.1 Nitrospirota bacterium
AGGCGGCAAGGCAGTGGGCTTGACCGGCAAAGACGGGGGTCTCATCCAGGCCAGAAAGCTCAAGATGACGAAACAGTCCGAGGAAACCGGCGAAACGGAGATTATCGACATCGGACTCGTGGGTGAGGTGAACGAGGTCAGGCCCGGAGCGCTTCACGCACTGGATCAGGGCGGTTTTATCCCGGTCATCGCTCCCGTCGGGGTCGGGGCGGCCGGGGAAACGTACAACATCAATGCCGATCTCGTAGCCGGAGCAATTGCCGGGGCGTTAAAGGCGGAAAAACTGATCCTTCTCACGGACCAGGCGGGCATCCTCGACAAGGACAAGAACCTTATTCCAACGCTGGATAAGAAAAAGGTGGAGACGTTGATCAAAGCCGGTACGATCGCGGGCGGCATGCTGCCCAAGACCAAATCCTGTTTTGAGGCCCTCGATGCCGGCTGCGTGAAGGTGCATATTATCGATGGCCGTGTCCCCCATGCTCTGCTGCTCGAAATTTTCACCAAAGAAGGCATCGGCACGGAAATCATGCTGTAGCTGCTCACGCTGCCAGCCAAGCAGCTGTTATCTCCCTCAGGTCGTCATTGACAGGGGGGAACCAAAAGGGTATTATTTTTCATGCTTTTAAAGTCTCCAAATCGTGCTGCAATAATGAACGCGGCTATAAGAAACTTGCTCCTGATAAACCTCTTCGCCTTTCTTGCGTTTCCCTTGATCGGTTATGCGAATGCGCCGGGCATAACTCCGGCAGGATACAACCTTATCGGTACAATACGAAGCGGATATTTTTCAGGAGCGGTCATTATCGTAACGAAAGGTGAGCAGTCCTTTTTCAGATTATTCGACAAACTTCCGGATGGATCGCAGATCGTCGGGGTACGTGATGACAGCATCTCTCTCAGGGGAACCGACGGGATGCTCTATGACATGTATATCTCGCATGAAAAAATTGCGGGATCTACCGTTTCGCCACCAAGCTCCTATTCCCCCTCAAACATAAACCCTGCCGTGTCGGCAACTTCACTGACCTCTCCATCCCATCTGGGTGCTGGATACGCCCAGAGGCTACGCCAACAACGACACCGACGATTTTCATCAGAATCTGAAGACGAATAGCATAATAATAATGGAAGCGCATCCCTTTTCTCGTGAGCGACATCGCCGGAGATTTGCAACACGAACACCTTGTCGGACAGTCCCAGAATATTGCGTGGCCTTAATCCGCCGCTCTTACGACATTCCCAAAATGGCCGAGGGGTTACGGATTATTCGGAGATTCCCGCTGATGGTATCAGATCAGTTGGACACCACTTTGCCCTGCAAACAAATCTAAAAAAAGAGGATGGCAATTGCCATCCTCTTTTTTGTTTACCGGATATCGTGGAGAAATCACGGGAAGCTATGACAGGAAGAGCAACTCGGGCCGCTGCCGGCCACGCCCTCCAGATGACCGCCGTGACAGTTGATATTAGCACACGCACCCGTGCTGTTCGCCACAACATAAAGTCCATGTTTTGTCAGAATTGATCCTGCCCAGTCAATGGGATGCACTGATGTAGGGCTGCCCAAGTGACAGCTCGTGCAGGATGGGCCGCTGCCGCCAACGCCGGTCAGAGTCGTTCCATGGCAATTTACATTGGAGCAGGCGGTCGTCCCGTTCGCAACGGCATAAGGGGCATGAAAGGTGCCCGTATTCTGACTCCAGGCTGAGGGATGGACGGCTACAGACCCTCCCAGATGGCAGCTGGTACAGGAAGGACCGCTGCCGGCAACGCCGGTCAGCCCGTTTCCATGACAATACATGTTCGAACAAGCCGCGGTGCCGTTTGAAGCCGCGTACGGCGCATGATACGTCCCGGTGTTCTGACTCCATGCCGCCGGATGAACAGAGTTCACTCCTCCGAGGTGACACAGGGTGCAGGACACACCGGAAACGCCGCCTGCATAATCGCTCCCGTGACATTCAGCGCAGACAGTTTCATCAGTCTTGGCAGCTGCCATATGGCCTGCAGGAAGCCACCCGGCCGGATGCTGGTCGCCATCGAACACCGCTTTATCGTTCTTCTCGCTGCCGCACCCAGCCAGAACCAATAAGCCAACGATAAGAAAGCCGATTATCATGTTTTTATTTACCGATGACATGTGAGACACCTCTCATTATTCGATCGGCCATGACATTTCATGCACGAAGCCGGGTTGATTCGACCGTCGATCTTGTGCTGGTTTAAGTAATCTCCCCGGTGGGGCAAGAACCGTTCCGGAGAATCCTTGTATTTGTCGCTCGGCTTCAGCTCCTCTTTGTGAGCGTGACAATCGGAGCAGAACGACTCTTTATGGCAGACTTGGCAGGTCCCGCTCTGCTGCTCGGCGTAAAACCGGTGTCGTGCCGCCCAGTCGCTGGTATGGTCCATAGCCGCCCGCCAGTCAGTGTGGCAGTCGCTGCATTTCGGGAACCCCGTCACTTCAATGGGATGTTGCGATGCGATACTGGACGTGTGGGCGCAGGCGTACAGACCGAAGAGCAGCGCCAGCACTGCCAGCAAAATTATCTTTGTCTTTATCTTGTTCATGTTAAGCCCCTCCTTTGGCACCGAAACGGTAGAGAAGCTTGACCATGCCCCGGACATCTTTGTTGAAATCGGGGTTATGGGAATACTCGACGTCGGCGCCCAGTTTCCATGCTTCCGCGAGATCATACTGGGCCGCGAGCGATCCGGAATAGGAATCTTTCACGCCGAAGATAGGGGCGTCGTAGACGACATCCAGCAAATCGGCGGTGAAATCGAACTTGCCGAGCTTTTTGTAGCCGTAGACCCGATACTCATTGTACCGCACCTTGTCCGTGGCCCCGTTCATGCGGTGATACCCAAGCCCGGCGCCGCCGGAATCTTGATCGGAATACTTCACCAAACCACCGTAATAATTGGCGGCGCCTTCAATGGAATAATCAAAATTTTTGTAATCAGCTACGATACTCACGTTGTCCGTTGCCTGGTACGACGCTGATTCTCCGAGAATACGGACCTTTTCACCATCGAGGATTTGCCCGTTTATCACGGAGAGAGCGCTTGTGGTGGCACGGAAGAAGTAATCGTCATAGTTGATCCACGACGCCGTGGTATCGAACCTCATATTTGCAAAAGGCCCCAGCATCAGGACATAGGTATGTTCCATCCATCCCTTGGTAATGTCGTTGTAGCTCGACCTGCCGGTGATGTCCACTTTGTCCATGGCATGCGCCCAAATATCGATGCCTTCTTCCTTGCGATAGTCCTGGCTGTCTTTTTCTTCCTTCAGCGCCGATATCCCTATCTTGTACGAATCGCCTCCCTGGCTCAGGCGCCCGCCGTAAATCACATTATCGCCGGGCATGTTGATGTTGGTCTCGACGGGAGTGCCGCCGAACGCAGACACGCCGAAACCGGCCTTCAGGTCGGTGCGCGCGTAGAGGCCGTCCACCCGCTCAGCAGCCACACCCTCGAACACCATTACCCGGCCCAGGTTAACAACCATGTTGTCGGTTTTGCTCTTGAAACTGAGGTAGGAATATTGCAGATCGCTGTTCGTTTTGGTGCCGTACTCCTCGGTCTGAAAATCGTCGCGCAACCAACCCCCGGTATGAAACGAGATCGTGTCATTTCCAAGGTCCTGTACGGCAAAATCAAGGTATTCGTATCCCCCGAGGATCTTCGAATTGTCCGCAGCTTCTCTTGATTGCAAATAGGTGCTCGAATCGCCGGACAGGCTGGCCGCCCATGAGGCGGCAGGCATGCACAGCAGCAAAATTGACAGTGCAACGGAATTTACTATTCGCTTGACGAAAGGTGCCGAAAAAGTGTCTATAAGCTTGCCGTTACTTTGCAAAATACTACCTCCTTTCTAGAATGTGTTCTTAAAAAAACCATTCGGACACAAGGCATGCTACCGTATGACCCATTCCGGATTGCCGCTGCTGCCCTGGGATTTGAACAGTTTGATTGACGTTTGTTTTTCGAATTTCGTCATACTGGTTGAAGATTTATCTATACAGGTATAGCGGACGCTCAGAGGCCACGATCCGTCTTCCTGACGTTTTCCTCTTTCCGTGACGGTCAGCGTCATCGGGATGATATTGCAATTGCCGCTGCTCTCACGGGCGATGAGCGCCATGGCGATGTCCGCATTCGACGGTGGTGAAGCCTCGGGTGAGGCTTGCTTCTGACAACCGGAGACACACACAAACGCCATGAGCGCCAGGAAACCGGATAAAACAACTTTTACTTTCAATGATTTCAGCTTCATCTCTCACGCACCCGATATGCTCTTGCCGCCGTCATAAAATCATGCTGTTTCAACGATGACGGTTTTTTCACGATGCTTTCTTGCTGTCTTCAAACTTTTTTATGGTAGATTCTTTCTTCAGCTTCTGAAGATATTGGTCGTAGGCTTCCTGAATCTTGATTTTGATAAGCCTGTTTTCTAGGACGGCCTTCACGTTTGCAAAATCTGTTTTTGGATTTTTCTTCCGATCAATTACCTTAATGATGAATATCCCGGCGGGGCTTGCAGTCAGCACGCCGCTTACTTCGCCCTTCTTCAGCCCGTAAACGGTGTCGGCAATTTCAATGGGGATCTGATTCCAGTTCAGGAATCCCTTGTCCCAATTCTGGCCGGGCCCTTTGGGCTGTTCTGCGCCGACTTTTTCGAAGGAAGCGCCGGCGCGGATCCTGGCAAGCGCCTCGTCTGCTGCGGCTTTGTCGGCAAATTGGAGGACCCCGAGATGGAGCTCTGTGGCGATTTGTTCGGCGTGTTTCCCGTAATACTCCTTGACGTCCTGATCGGTCATGTTGACTTTTGCGGCGATCTGCGTGTCCCGGACCCTTCGCGCTATTTCAGCCCGCTTGTACGCCGTAATCCGCCGTTCCATCATCCGGACCGCGCTCTGAAATTTCTCGTCTTTATCGAGGCCGAGTTTGACGCCTTTCTGGTACAGGAGTTCATCATTAATGACTTCGTCAAGCACCTCGTCCCTGACCGGGGAGTCGATAAATTGTTCGTGTCCGCCCAGCCGCAAAAAAACATCATCGCCGGTTATGGGAGCGCCGTTTACCGTGGCAAGCACGTTCCCGGTTTTCGATTCGTTGGTTGCCGTTGATTTGCATCCCTGGATCATAAAGGAAAGAGACAGGATAACCGCTAGAGCAAGTGTTGAAATTTTCATAAGGCCGACACCTCATTCCTAATCCGGCGCGCCGGAGGGTTAAACTGTAGCAAAAAATATGAAGAAAATCAATTAAATTATTTTAAATTCACGATAAATTTTTAAACAGCCTTGACTTTTAACCGGCGACAAAAAAATTTCCGGCGGGCACACAACGCCCGCCGGAAATCGATGGTCAACTCAACTCATTTCGTACGCTAAACTACGGCAGCAGTACACTTACCTTGGTGTTCGTATTGCCGATCACGTTCCGGATGAATTCGGGGTTGTGAATGCCAAGGCTGCTGTCGTTGTTGATCAGGTTGTAGTTCCAGATCGCCTTTGCCAGGGTCTGGCCCGCGTCCGTGCTGGCCGGTACAACCACATTCGGATTAACACCGGTTGCAGGCGAACCGGCAACATAGGTCAGGTTGACGACCGGTAAGCCGTGACTCGTCGCGAGGGTCACTGATGCAATGTTGCCTGCGTAGGTGCCCGTGGCCTGCGTCGCAATTGCGGTCTTGATGTTCGACAAAAGCTGATCCAGCGCAGCCTGCGTATCCATCTGGAGCTTGCCCGCAAGACCGGAATCTATGCCGTGGCATTTCGTGCAGATGTCGAGGCTGGCAAGGAACGTATGGTTCGTATTGCCGTAATCGCTCAGCAACGCCGGAGGAAGCGTCTTCACCATGTGGCAGGTGACGCAGGAATCCGTGATGCGCGCATGGGGCGAGTAGTTGGTCGTGCCGAAGGCGCCGCCGCTCGCAGGCATGAAGTAGGCGTTATGGCCCGTGAGTACGTCGCCCTGAGCAGGCGCATGGGGAGCAGCATAGCTGCTGAGCGCGCCGAACTGCGGATCGTTATCTTCATGCAGGTAGGAATCGCCGGCCGTTGTTATGCCG
>JAJYKN010000096.1 GCA_021788515.1 Nitrospirota bacterium
GTTTTGAGCACTCATTTGCTCTTAAACTCGGCCTTTATGTTTCTTTTTAATACATGCTTCCATTTTCTCGACAGCATTATATACTGATTTCTGGCAGACTTCAAGCCCGTCTTGAAACGTTTGTAGCAGAGTACTGCCCTGATTCGCGCGTTGGCTTTGAAAACGATCAAATGGTGTTTGTGATACAGCTCTTGCTCGCAATTTCCTTGTTTGAAGCGCCCTGAAGCACAAGGGTTTTAGGAAAACCCCAGGCGACTTCGCCCCACACGGTAAAGCGTTTATGGTATTATATCGTTAGTATGCAAGAACAGGAAATCACCATCCTCCGCGAGCTTATCATTTTGCTCGCCGTGTCGCTTCCGATCACTTACCTGTTTCACCGTGCGAGCCTGCCCGCGCTCGTGGGGTTTCTCATTACCGGAGTGTTCATCGGCCCCTATGGCGCGGCCATCATCACTGAGACCCGCGTGGTAGAACGGCTCGCGGACATCGGCGTGGTCCTGCTCCTGTTCACCGTGGGCCTCGAATTTTCCATCGCAGACATCTTCAAATCCGGCAGACAGTTCCTGATCGGCGGCGGGATGCAGGTGGTGCTGACCATCTCGGCGGTTGCCGGGATAGCCGTTCTCTTCCGCTATTCCCTGCCCCAGGCGCTCTTCTTCGGATTCCTGGCGTCGCTCAGCAGCACGGCCATTGTGCTCAAGATGTACGCCGACAGGACCGAACTCGACACCGCCCACGGCAGGCTCGGGACCGGGATCTTGCTGTTCCAGGACATCGCGGTCGTACCCATGATGCTTCTGCTGCCGGTGCTGGCCGAGTCGGGCTCAGCCGGAGCTGTCACGCCTCTTTCCGTGATCATTTCCCTGGGAAAGGCCGTCCTCGGCCTGCTCGGCGTTTACTTTGCCGCGCGCCAGATCGTCCCGTTCCTCCTGCACCAGGTGATCAGGCTCAGGAACCGGGAAATGTTCTTTCTGCTCGTCGTGCTCCTCTGTCTCGGCACGGCGTGGGTAACCTACAGCCTCGGCTTGTCCCTCGCCCTGGGCGCCTTTCTTGCCGGTCTCATCATCGCCGAATCGGAATACAGCCACCACATCGTGGCCGAGATCATGCCTTTTCGCGATTACTTTGCGAGCATTTTTTTCATATCCATCGGCATGCTGCTTCATACGGACTTTTTCATGGCCCATTGGCTGGTCCTCATACTATTGACCGTGCTCCTCATTTTTTTGAAGACTGGCCTCACGGCAGCGACCGCAACACTCCTGCGATATCCCATCCGCACTTCCCTGCTTGCCGGACTCGGCCTTGCACAGATCGGCGAGTTCTCCTTTCTCATGGCCCAGCAGGGCCAAACCCGCGGCTTGATAACCGGGAACACATTTCAGCTTTTCATCAATACCTCGATCCTGAGCATGCTCGCCGCGCCTTTTTTGATCCAGGCAGGCCCCTGGCTGACAACGCGTCTTCCCGAGGTGTCCGCTGAAGCAGGCGGGAAAAAGGACTATTGCTCGCTTACCGGGCATACCGTCATCGCGGGATACGGCTTGAATGGAAGGAACCTCGCGAAGACGCTCAAGGCGACCCATATCCCCTACGTGGTGCTTGAGGTGAACGTGGACACCATCCGGAAAGCGCGTGAAGAAGGCGAGCCCCTCATTTACGGCGACATCACCCGGAGGGACGTGCTCGTGCGGGCCGGCGCGCACTGCGCAAAGGTCATTGTCTTCGCGATCTCCGACGACCGGGCCACACGGCTCGCCATTCGTCTGGTGCGCGAGATCAACCCCTCCATCTTCATTCTCATCCGCACGCGGTATGCGGCGGACGTGGATGAGCTCTACAAACTCGGCGCGAACCAGGTAATTCCCGAAGAATTCGAGACTTCGATCGAAATCTTTTCGCGGGTCCTCCACGAGTATCACGTCCCGAACAATGTCATTGCGAGCCAGATACAGCTCGTCCGCTTCGGCGGGTATAAAATGCTGCGGGGCTACTCCCTGGACCAGGAAAACATCGGCCGGATCGCCGCGTTGTTCGCCGAGGCTACGGTGGACAACATCCGGATCGAACCGGACTCCCTTGCAGCGGGCCGGAACCTTCGTGACCTCGATATCCGCAAAAAGAGCGGCGCCACGGTCATCGCCGTCGTTCGAAACAACGAGGCGATCACGAACCCGGGCCCGGACCTGACCCTGCTGGCCGATGACATCGTCGTCCTGCTCGGGGCGCACCGGGATCTGGACCTGGCAATGAATGTGTTGACCTCACGGAAAGAACAATTGTAGGAAATCCTTCACTCCTTGGAGCACCCGCTCCAACCGATACGTGCCCTGTCTCGGAACCCCCTGATTTTCTGTGAAAAAAAGGAAGCCATATATGGCACAGGCATTGCTATATAAGACAAGCAGACGCATCGCAAAATTATTTCGAGGAGGATTATTGTGAAAAAAGTTTATGGATTGCTTATGGTTGTCGTATTTGCCGGGATTCTTGCAGCAGGCTGTTCCAAGGGATATGAGACAAAGCAGACTGTTGAAGGCACAACCGTCGCGCTTTCTGCAAAAGCCTACCCGCTGGTGTTGGGAGAAAATGCACTTACGATAAAAGTGATGGACGCATCAGGCAAACCGGTAAAGGATGCACAGGTCAGCGTGCGCCTCTTCATGCCGCCCATGCCGGGCATGGCGCCCATGGAATATACGTCCCAGGGAACGGCCCAGGGAGATGCATACACCTGTTCGGTCAATCCCGCGATGGCAGGCGGATGGAAGGCTGAAGTAACGGTTGCCAGGACCGGTCAAGCTCCCGTCCTGGCATTGTTTAATCTTGATGCCCGTTAGCTGCCGGGAAGCGTAAGCGTGACGCAGTGAAACTGCCGTAATGCGGCCCGACTGCCCGCTGATCATGCAAGGCAATCGAGGCCGCTGTTTTTTTCACAAAAGGTCGCTCAATTCTATGTTTCTGGACTTGGTATAGCTTCTGAGTTTCCTGATGGCCTGTTTCTCGATCTGCCGTACCCGCTCCCTGGTGAGGCTCAGCTGCTTGCCGATGCTGTCGAGTGTCCGGGGCGCCGTCCCATTGAGGCCGTAGCGCATCTCGATAATGCTGCGCTCCGGGTCTGTCAGCGCCGAAACCCATTCTTTGAGATACTGGCGCCGGAGGTGTTCGTCGCTGGAATCCGCGGGCGGCGGCGTGTTCTCGTCGATGAGCGTGTCCTTGTAGGTCTCATCGCCGTCTTCGCCGATAAGGGTGTCGAGCGAATAGACTTCCCGGGTCATTTGGGAAAGCAGTCTCACGCGATCGATGCTGATGTGCATCTCCTTGGCAACCTCTTCGTTCGACGGCTCGCGATCAAGCGACTGGGTGAGCCTTCGTATCGTACGGGTGTACAGGTACGCCAGCTCCGCAACGTGGACAGGAAGGCGGATGAGCCGGACCTGGTTCGCAAGCGCCCGCGCTATTGACTGTTTGATCCACCAGGAAGCGTAGGTGCTGAACTTGAAACCCCGCTGGTATTCGAACTTTTCAACGGCCCTGATCAGCCCGAGGTTTCCTTCCTCGATAACGTCGGAAAAAGGCAATCCCCGGTTAATATAGTGTTTCCCGATGGCCACAACAAGCCGGAGGTTTGCCTGGATCATCTTGGCCCGGGCTTCGGCATCTCCTTCCTGAATCCGCTTTCCCAGGGCCTGCTCTTCCGCGAATGTCAGGAGCGGTGTTTTTCTGATCTCCTGGAAATACTGCTTAATGGCGTCCGCGTCCAGTGCAGGAGCTCTTTCCCGCACCCGTTTCGCCCGGAAGCGGGCAACCTCGTCCTGGCCGTCATCCAAACTGAGTTCGCCGGCGTCAGTATCATCCTCCCATGCATTGTCCTGGTATTGGTCCTGCGCGGGATCTTCTCTCACTAGTTCTGCGGTTTTAGTATTCATCGATGGCTCCTTCGTGCTGGGTTGTTTCTTTCCGAATCACTAAGCAGGATATTTTTAATCCTGTTTAGTTCTATCCATACTATAGCATAATATAGCAAGGAGCGTGCTCAAAATAAACGCATTGGTTTTATCAAATAATCAACGGTTTAGCCGGCGGCATGTTCAAAGACGTTGCCACTGTGAACCACCCATTTTGAACACCTGGTTCATTTTAGGTTTTTTACAAGAAGCTTGTTTTGGTTCGGGAAGAGTCTATGATCGGGTTGTCTAAGGCCGGCTTTGGTTAGGTGGTTCAGGTTATCGTCATCCAGGGAGCGGGGCCGACTTGCTTTTCAGGAACTCAATCGCTGCTGAAAGCACGTTCCGGAAAACACCAGCCCGTTTGCGCCGTCGATGCTGATGGGATTACCTTCCTCAACGCGGGTATTTCCGATAACGGCATAGGGACGCCCCTGTTCATCCAGCAGCATCTGCATATCAGCACAGGCGACCACCGCCGTCAGCCCGAATTTCTGCGCAAGGACCGCAGCGTGCGACGTAACGCCGCCGGACGCGGTAAGAATCCCATTGACTGCCGGCATGAATGAGACATCGCCCGTATTCGCCGTTTTACGCAAGAGGATAATGGGCATGCCGGATTTCGTGCGCAGGCGCTCCAGGGAATCGATCGTCGTTGCGAACGATGCAACGCCGCTCAGGGCTCCTCCGTGGGCGCCGATGCCGCTGCCGATCACCCGTGACCCCATGCCGCAAATCTCATCGAAGGTATTAAAAAGCGTCCCTCCCTGCTCCATTCGCCTGGTCTGAAGCACTGAAAGAATGCGCCTGCCGGACGCATCCCGGGTATAGGTCGCCTCCACTTCCTGGGGAAGCCCGTCGAAAGCGTCCTCTATCCTTCGCGCGAGGTCCTGGTGCAGTCGGTACAGTTCAGGATCGTGGTCCTCGAGGCTTTGCCGGCCCGCTGTTGCCTGTCTGCGTGACAGCGGACGTCCGGATTTTCTTCCGGAAACGAGATCGTCGCCGCTGCTGCTTTCGAGCGTTTCACCGTAAACGACCGGATCGAGCGTCGCGGGGTCCCGCGTAAAAAAAACAGATGATCCTCCCCCCTCCCGGTTGCCGGAAACCATTTCCATCAACAGGACTGCCGTGCCCCACTGCTCCGATGTTCCGGTCGCAGTGCGATACTGTTTGGCCAGGACGCTGTTCCATGAGGCATACACGGCGCGGACGCAGTGCTGCAGTTGCAGATAGGCGTCGTCAGGGACCTGCAGATCCATTTCGCGGAGCCGCGACTTGTAGAGAGAAACGATGGCGCTCAAATGCCCGCCCTCCTGCGCTTTTTCCGGATCTTGTGAACGTACACTCCAATAATCCGCAGCAATCCGTTCAAAGAATTCCATTTTCAGCCCCCATACTGCCGTTGCGTAATGCTCGATGAACCTCCGGTACGAGTCCCAGCAGAGTCCGGGATCGTTGGTCTCACGAATGAAGGCTTTGACGGTCTGATCGTTCATACCGCAGTACAGGATGGAAGACAGGATGCCGGGCATGGACAGGTATGAGCCGCTTCGCACGGAAAGAAACAAGGGCCGTTGGCCCGTGCCGAACGTCGCGTTGGTTTTCGTCTCCAGAATCTTCACCGCCTTTTGAAGAACTGCATTGAAGTCATCCTGATTTTCCGGGAGGTCGAAGTCCGCGGTGAAACGCGCCGGGAGTACCACACCCCGGGGAACGATAAGTCCCTTGTCTTTGAGATAAACGAGATTTTTCGCCTTGTTTCCCAATTCCGGTCCGAGCGTCCTCGCTTCCTGAAGCGTCATCGTCTGGATATCGTAAACATCCAACTCCCCGGGCAGCCCGGCACGGTCACGTCCCTTCTTCGAGCCAGGCGGCTCTGCAACGCGGAGAACGTGCACGAATGCTTCCAGAAGCCGGTCGAACTCGACAAGCCCCGGAATGCTGTTCAGAATATCGCGCATGACCACGTCCGTTGCCTTGTCGTTAAAATCGGGGGAAGCCGTGTCCAGGTTCATGAGCTGCTCCGGAAGATCGTCATGAGGAAATTTTTCGACGATCGCAACGAGCGAACCGTGGAAGGTCCT
>JAJYKN010000097.1 GCA_021788515.1 Nitrospirota bacterium
ACTGGACCGGCGTTTCTCTCTCTTTGGTCATCTCCTATCGTCCGTTGCAGTACATCCCCTTGTCTAGGGGGAATCGTGCTCCACCCGCGTAGCTGTCTCTCGCATTTTCAACTCGCATAACTAATTTACTCCTTTGCCAATTGACGGCATGTCGCCGGAATGATTTGCAGCATGGCTGATGTTTTGCTGCGCACTGCGGCCGCGGGTCGCCGTGCGTGTGCAGAGGAGGATTTGCGGCTTCAGCAATTGCCGCACGTGACTGTTTTGCATTGACGAAGAAATCCTGATAAGGAGACACGATGATACAGATCCAGAATCTGACCAAATAAGGAGACACGATGATACAGATCCAGAATCTGACCAAGTGCTTTAACGATGCGTGCGCGGTCGATCATATCAACCTGGAAATCAAGAAAGGGGAGGTCCTCGGCCTTCTGGGGCCGAACGGGGCGGGAAAGACGACCACGCTCAGGATGTTGACCTGCTACCTGGCCCCCACTTCCGGCGATATCCGCGTGAAAGGAATGAGCGTCCGCGAACAGCCGCTCGAGATCAAAAAGCTTTTCGGCTATTTGCCTGAATCGGCGCCCGTCTACCCTGATATGCTCGTCTACGACTTCCTCAACTTCGTTGCCTCTGTCCGCGGCCTCGGCAGCGACCGGAGGGAGGCGCAGCTGCGGGAAATCGCCGACCTCTGCGGCCTTCCGGACGTGATGCACAAATCCGTTTATGAGCTTTCCAAGGGGTACAAGCAGCGTGTGGGTATCGCCCACGCGATGATGAGCGACCCCGAGATCCTGGTTCTCGATGAGCCCACGTCCGGTCTGGACCCGAACCAGATCGTCGATATCCGCAACCTTATCAAAGAACTCGGCAGGAAAAAGACAGTGATTCTGTCCACCCACATTCTGAGCGAGGCCGAGGCAACGTGCGATCGCATCGTCATTATCAACAAGGGGACGATCGTCGCCGATGGGGACGCCGACCAACTGAAGAGGGAGGCCGGCTACGGCTACGGGATAGACATCTCGCTCGCCGTCCCGGACTTCGAAACAATAAAAGCAGCCTTCGTCAAATTGCCGGGTGTGCGGGAGACGGTCCTCACCGGGGTCAGGGACGGCGTCACGGACATTACGTTGTCCTGCGCGACCGCGGAGGACCTCCGCCCCGTTGTCTACGGGATCATCCGGCAACGGGATTGGCCTCTCCTCGAATTCCACCGGGAGACGCGGTCACTTGAAAATATATTCAGGGAATTGACCAAGGAGAACTGAAATGAAACAAACTTTGCATATTTTCAGGAAGGAATTCGGCGCTTACTTCGCGTCCCCCATAGCCTACATCGTCATCTCGATCTTTCTCATTATTTCGGGCTGGTTTTTTTTCTCCACCTTCTTCCTTTACGGACAGGCAGAATTGCGGGGCTTTTTTGCCCTTCTTCCGTTTACCTGCGCATTTATCGTCCCCGCAATCACCATGCGCCTCTTCTCCGAGGAATTCAACACAGGATCATTCGAGCTGCTCCTGACCATGCCGGTGTCGCGCCTCGAGATTGTCCTCGGCAAGTTTCTTGCGGCGACTGTTTTTTGCGCCGTGATGCTGCTGCCGACGCTGTCGTACGCGGCGACCGTGGCGCTGCTCGGGGATCTCGACTGGGGGCCGGTCTTCGGCGGATATGCCGGAGCGCTTTTCCTGTGCGCGTCCTTCGCGGCCGTGGGCGTGTTCGCGTCGTCCCTGACACGGAACCAGATCATCTCGTTCATCGTCGCGATGACCATGTGCGTCGCCCTGACCCTGCTCGACAAGCTGCTGATTTTTGCACCGGAATCGCTCGTTGGTGTTTTCCAGTTCCTGGGGGCAGATACACATTTCCAGAGCATAGCGCGCGGGATCCTCGACACGCGCGATGTACTCTATTTTCTGAGCATCTGCTTTGTAGCGCTTTCCGCAACGCAGATCGCCATTCAGGAAAGGAGTTGAGGAGTTCGACATGAAAATACCGCCATTCATCCGGAAGCACAATACGTTCCTGCTTTCCCTTGTCGCAGTCATTTTGATCAATGCCGTCGGCGTTACGCTTTATCTGCGCACCGACCTCACGAAGAACAAGGTCTACACGCTGTCGGCCGCAAGCAAACATGCGGTTTCGGCGCTGTCGGAGCCGCTCACCATCAAGGTTTTCTTCACCTCGAATCTCCCGGCTCCCTACAACACGGTCGAGCGGTACGTGCGCGACCTGCTGGAAGAATACGCCGTTGCCGGAAACCGCTATTTCAATTACGAGTTTTACAACGTTTCCGCCGCCGGAGGTGCGGAGTCCCAAAAGAACCGTGAGCTGGCCGAGAACTACGGCATCACCCCGGTCCAGGTCCGGGTGATCGACCAGGACCAGGTCAAGTTCCAGAACGCTTTGATGGGCATGGTCCTGATCCACGGCGATATTATCGAGACCATTCCCTCCATCACCACAACGGACGGACTCGAATACCGGCTCACCTCGGCAATCAGAAAAATGGCGAACAAGGTGAGCGCCCTCGTCAGCCTCAAGGACAAGGTGGCGATCAAGCTTTACCTCTCCTCGTCCCTCCAGGCCGTGGGGCCTTCCATCAATGTTCCCGGACTGGCCCAGATGCCGGACAAGATCGCGCAGCTTGTCGACAAGCTGAACAGCCGCTACTACGGCAAGCTTTCCTTTACCGCGCTCGACCCGAGCAGCCGCCCTGAGCTCGAAAAGGAGGCGGCTGATCGGCACGTTCTGTTCCTTCAATGGAACAGCTTCCGGGACCTCAGGGGGAAAAACGTGGCCGCAGGCCGGGCTTACGCAGGCCTCGTGGTCGAGCACGGCGATCGGACCGAAACGGTCCCCTTCATCACTGTTCAAACACTTCCGCTTTTCGGTACGCAGTATTCGCTTGCGGGCATGGACGAAATCGAGCAGTCCCTGTCTAAAACCGTGGAGTCCGTCATTAACGTAAACGAGGAAATCGGGTACCTTGCGGATCACGGCACGCTGCCCTTGCCGGGCGCGTCCGCAGGGGGAGGGCTTGCAAACCTGAACAAGCGGTTGTCCGAGGACTACAGCATCAAGCCGGTGAACCTGAACAACGGCGAAATCCCCGACTCCCTTTCGTTCCTCATGATCGCCGGTCCGCAAAAGCCCTTCTCGGATTATGACCTGTACCAAATCGACCAATTCCTGATGAAAGGAAAGAGCATTGCCGTCTTCCTCGACCCTTTGAGCGAAGTTGCACCGCAAGGCGGAGGCGGCTATCCCTTTCAGAGCCAGTCGCCTTCCTTTCAGCCGCTCCACACCGGACTGGGTAAGCTTCTCGCCTGGTACGGTTTACATACGCGGAAATCCTACGTGATGGACGAGAGCTGCTATCACCAGCAGACGCCGTCGGTCTTCGGCGGAGGCGAGCAGCCGCTTTATTTTGCGCCGATCATCAAAAGCGGCAAGATTTCCTCAGACGTCCCCTACCTGAGAAACCTCAAAGGCTTCATCATGCTGAAGGCGTCGCCCGTGGATATCGACAAGCAGAAGATCCAGGAAAACGGCCTGAGCTTTACGCGGCTCTTCTCGTCGTCGGACCGATCCTGGATTCCTGCGGGCGTGGCCGATCTGAACCCGATCTACCTTCAACCGCCATCCGATCCGTCCAGGCTCAAAAGCGCGGCCATGGCCTATGTGGTCGAAGGCCCCTTCCCGAGCTATTTCGCTGACAAACCTGTTCCAATAAAACCGGCGCCCGCGGGAGGAGCGAAAAAGGTCGGGAAAAAGCAGGCTACGCACGTGGTTGCCGAAGACAGCGTCATCAAGAAGGGCAGGCCCGGAAAGATCTTTCTGATCGGCACCTCTGCCATCCTGAAAGATAACCTGTTCGACGAGGACGGCGCGACTCCGAACGCGCAGTTCGTTCTCAACGTTATCGACGCGCTGAACAATCGCGTCGACAATGCGGTCATGCGCACAAAAGTCCAGAGCTTTAACCCGCTGAAACAGGTCGGACCGGGCGCACGGACCGCCATCAAGACGGCGAATGTCGTCGGTCTTCCCGTGCTCGTTGCAGCGGCCGGCCTGATCGTCTGGTTCAGGCGGACGGTTAGAAAACGAGGGATCCGGCGCATGTTTGCGAAACAGAGCACTCAAGAGGTTCATTAAAAGGAGATCCGGCATGAAGTGGAAAAAGGAGCATATCTTTCTTCTCGTGATCATTGCTGCCCTCGCGGCGTATCTGGTCGTGCACAAGAGCGGCAGGACGCACTACGTCCTGCCTTCCGTTGACCGGATCGAGGCCAAGGACATTACGAGACTGCTTATCAGGAACAGGGATACGGTCATCACGCTCACGAAGAAGGGCGAGAACTGGATCGTCGAACCCCAGGGATATCCGGCCGACAAGGGGATCATAAACAGCCTGCTGGAAGATATAGGCGGCCTTACGCTGACCGCACTTGCCTCGGAAGCGGGAAATGAGGCGGTCTACGAGCTTGACGCGGGACACAGGATCGGAGTTGAAGCTTATCAAGGAGACAAGCTTCTCCGGAAGGCCGAGATAGGAAAGACTGCGGCCTCGGGCGGTCACACCTTTGTTGAACTGGACGGGCACCCAGGGATATTTCACGCGGACAATGATCTCCGCAGCGCCTTCGATAAAACAGTTCCCGATCTGCGCGATAAGACGGTCATGAAGGTGGACGGTGATATCGCAAGCATTATCCTCTCCAAGGGCGTAAAAACCCTGAAGATCGAAAAGAGTCCACCTCCGGTTGAGAACGCGAAAAAGAAGGCCCCGGGAGGGCATCCGGAGAAACAGGAGGTTGGTCCACACTGGGTTGCCGGGAAAAAGCCTGCGAACGATGCTCAGGTAGACGACCTGATCAACAATTTTTCAGACCTCACCTGCGATTCTTTCGTCGAAGGAAAGGAAAAAAAGGACTTCCACGCCCCCTTGTATACGGTTTCTCTCAGGGGAGCCAAGACGTATGCCCTGTCGATCTACCGCGGCAAGGATAAGGCCTATGTAGCGGTCTCCTCGGAAAGCCCCTATCCCTTTAAGCTTTCCGAATGGAAGGCAAAGAAGATCATGAAGAATTTCGGCAGTCTTACTTCGTCGGCACGTTGAAGCGGTTGCGTTTCCCGGACTCGACAGGTGCCTGCTGCTCAATTTTGGGTTTTTTAAATGAAATGCACGTCTGGTAAGACGTGATAATTGCACAACTAAGGAGGCAGCTATGAAAACCAGAATGAGTCATTCAGTAGAATTATGGAAAAAGATCACTGTTATTGCTGTGATCCTCGTCGTCGCAGGGTTGTCCGGCGGCGTCATGTTGCATGCTAAAGAAAAGACCGTCTCGAAGGACACCGTAAATGTGCTGGGTAAGTTGAGCGACGCTTTTGCAGAGCTCGCCGAGGCTACACGGCCTGCGGTCGTAAACATATCTACGACCTCGACGGTCACGATGCAGCAAAATCCTTTCGGGAACATGTTCAGCGACCCATTCTTTCAGCACTTTTTTGGCAACCAGTTCGGTAACCCCGGACAGCAGCGGAAATATAAGTCCTCGGCGTTGGGTTCCGGCGTGATCGTGTCCGGCGACGGCTACATCCTGACGAACAACCACGTGGTAAAGGGCGCGGACGAGATCAAGGTCACCTTGTATGACAAGCGGGAGTTCAAGGGCAAGGTCGTCGGCACCGACCCGCGGACGGACCTTGCCGTGGTCAAGATCGACGCCCGGAACCTGCCGACGCTCACGCTCGGAGAATCCGGGAAAATGAAAACGGGAGATCTCGTCCTCGCGATCGGCAATCCCTTTGGTCTGAATCAGACGATCACCATGGGCATTGTGAGCGCCGTGGGCCGGTCGAACATCGGCCTGGCCGACTACGAGGATTTTATCCAGACCGATGCGGCGATCAACCCCGGCAATTCAGGAGGCGCCCTGGTCAACGCCAGCGGCGAGCTGATCGGCATCAACACCGCCATTTATTCTACGAGCGGCGGCTACATGGGCATCGGCTTTGCCA
>JAJYKN010000098.1 GCA_021788515.1 Nitrospirota bacterium
CCCATCGTTGTGTTTGCCCATCCCTTTGATAAACTCGGTGTTGAGTTTCGTCCCGATCTTCGGCGCCGGTTCAATGTGGTCCGATCCCAGGTCCATCACCTCCTGCACCGAATCGGCGAGCGCGCCGAGGATCGTCGTCTCGTTGTCCACGTTCACCTCAACGATGATGATGCAGGTGTTCACCGTCTTCTCGGTCTTCGTCATGCCGAACTTGAGTCGCAGATCCACCACCGGCACCACGCTGCCGCGCAGGTTGATCACGCCGCGCATGAAATCCGGCGTCCGCGGGACCTTGGTGACGGTCGTAAAGTCGAGCACCTCGCGGACCTTCGTGATGTCGAGGGCGAACACCTCGTCGTCGAGCTTGAACGTCAGGTACTGCGTTGTTTCCACGATGCCTGCTGTTGCCATACATTCCTCCTTGTACTGAGAGGGTCAAGGGTCATGGGTCTGGGGTCATGGAAACCGTTTTGCTGCATGATCTACCTTGCCCCTTGCCCCTGTCGTTAAAATTTTTCAAACTCCGCATCCCGCGAATCTCCATTGCCCTTCAGGTCATGGCCCAGGTTCAAGGCCACGCCGCTGTGTTTGTTCGTTGCCGCGGCTGCCTTGGGTCTCGGGGCCAAGTGCGCTATCTGCGTCTTGTGCGCGGGGGCGGCATGGTGCATCAACGCCGCCCTGGCCGTGCGTCCGGCATCCATATTGCCGACCTTAAAGAAGGAGATCGTTCCTTGGAGCTGCTCGGCCTGGGACGAAAGCTCTTCGGCCGTGGAAGACATCTCTTCGGCCGCGCCCGCGTTCTGCTGGATCACCTGGTTCAGCTGCTGGATCGCGGAATTGATCTGGTCCGCTCCGCTGGTCTGTTCCTTGGACGCCGCGCTGATCTCCTGCACCAGCTCCGCCGTCTTCTGGATGTCCGGCACGAGCTTGGCCAGCATCTGACCCGCCTTCTCCGCCACTTCCACGCTCGACGCGGACAAATGGCTGATCTCGCCCGCCGCTGTCTGGCTCCGCTCGGCGAGTTTTCTCACTTCCGAGGCCACGACAGCGAAACCTTTCCCGTGTTCGCCGGCCCGGGCCGCTTCGATGGCCGCGTTCAGGGCGAGCAGGTTGGTCTGGCGCGCGATCTCCTCGATGATGGAGATCTTGGCAGCGATCTCTTTCATGGCGCCGACGGTCTCGCTTACCGCTTTGCCGCTCTCCTGCGCGTCCGACGAGGACTTGAGGGCGATCTTTTCGGTCTGCGAGGCATTGTCCGCGTTCTGCCTGATCGTGGCGTTCATCTCTTCCACCGACGACGACGCCTCTTCCGCAGAGGCCGCCTGCTCCGTCGTGCCCTGGGACATCTGCTCCGCTCCGGAAGACAGCTGCTGGGACCCTGATGCCACGTTGTCCGCGGCGTTTTTCACGTCGGACACCACCTGCTTGAGCCGCTCCACCATGTTCGTCATGGCCGTAAGCAGCTGGCCGGTCTCATCCTGGCTATTGACCTCGATTGCCACGTTTAGGTCGCCGTCGGCGATCTTGTTTGACACCGCCACGGCTTCGCTGAGCGGTCTGGTTATGCCGCGTATAATGATAAGTGCAATCACAATAGCGAGCACGGTGCCGACTGCAATGATTGAAATCGAGCTGATCAGCACCGTTCGGTACCTGTTTGCGGCGGCTGTCTGAAGCTTTACAAATTCCTCTCCTTCCACTTTCCGTATGGATTCAGCGACGGAGTCAATGAGGTCCGTGGGCTCCCGATCCATGCCCCGCACCAGATCATCTACCGTATGGGCACTCTGGATGCTGCCTGAACCGTAGTGTTTCAAGGCTTCGCGGTACTTCACGCCCAGCTCCGCATGCTTTTTCAGAAATTCATCCACTTTTGACGTATCCAGCTTCAGTGCCGTCATTAGGGCCATCAGCTCCTTCCCCCTCTGCTGGACCTCGGTCTCGTCTTGCCTGAAGTTCTCCTGATATTTATTTAAATCCTCTTGCTTGCCGCCTCTTAAGAGAGTGTCCTTCCATTCCTGAACCTGCTTCTTAAAAGTGATTTCGACATCATCGCCATCGCCGACGGCATTCGTATACGTTTTGGCGGTTTCCATGTTCTCGACCATTGCAGCGTTGGTGGCGGAAATGCCGTGTAAAAGATATGCGCCGGTGCCGATCAGCAGGACCGACATGAATCCTACCAATAAATTCAACTTCGCTCCGATCTTTTGACCCTTCAACATGATGACTGATCTCCTTTTCGTTGTATAGTATTCACGCTATTGAAGATTATCTGCGTTGCAATGCAATCTCCTTGCCTTCTTCGTTCTGGTCTCTTTTTTTAAGATGGTTCGCCTCCCCTGGTCAGCTGCGCTTCGTGCTGTTCGACCAACCGGACGAGCCTCGGAATATCGAGGATCAGCGCCACGGTCCCGCTGCCCAGGATCGTTGCGCCCGAGATGCCGTCCACCTGGCGATAAAACCGGCCGAGGGACTTGATGACCGTCTGGTGCTCTCCGACCACCGTGTCCACAACCATGCCGACCCGCCTGCCTTCCACGTTCGTGATCACGATCTGTTCGAAGCCGGGCGGCGTGCCGCTCACCATGAAGTGTTCCCGAAGACGGATATAGGGGACAAGCTGCCCGCGCACGTGCGCCAGATGCCTTCCATGCGTTGCCTTTGACGCTTCCCGTGTGAGCTCAACGCATTCTTCAACAAGCGACAGCGGGAAAATAAAATATTCCATCCCGATCCTGGTCAGGAAACCGTCGATTATGGCGAGCGTGAGCGGCAGCGTGAGCGTGATTGCCGTGCCTTCGCCCCTGGAGCTCGTAATCGATAGGGAGCCGCGGAGCGCATCGATGGCCCGCTTGACCACGTCCATGCCCACGCCGCGCCCCGACACGCCCGTGACGACCTTTGCCGTGGAGAACCCGGGCGCGAGGATAAGCTCCCACAGTTCCTGCTCAGGCAGGTCCGCGTCTTTTTGGATCAAACCCTTCGCAACGGCTTTCGCGCGAATGGCCCCGGTATCCAACCCCGCCCCGTCGTCCTCCACCCGGATCAGCACATGAGCGCCGGAATGCAATGCCGAAAGGCGGATCGTCCCCCTTTTCGGCTTGCCGGCAAGAGCGCGCGCTTCCGGAAGTTCGATGCCGTGGTCGATGCTGTTCCTGATGATGTGGACCAGCGGATCGCTCAGGCGCTCGATGACGGTCTTGTCCAGTTCCGTTTCCCCGCCGTCGGTCGTGAGCGCGATCTCCTTGCCCAGCTCCGCGGACAGGTCGCGAACGATTCGTTTGAACTTGCTGAACGTCGTGCCGATGGGCAGCATGCGGATGTTCATTGCATTGTCGCGGAGCGAGGCCGTGAGCCGCTCCACTTCCTCGGCGATCGACGACAGCTCCGCATTTCCCTGCGAAAGCACTGTCTGGCTCAGGCGGGCCTGGACCGTGACCAGTTCGCCCACCAGGTTGACCAGGCTGTCCAGCTTGTCCGTCGCCACGCGGATGCTCGACATTGCCTCGACGGCGTGCCGGTGCTCACGCATCTCCCGCACATGCTGCTGTTCCACCAAGGCTGAATCGACCTTGGCCGGGGAAACAACGCCGGTTTCAACGAGCGTTTCACCGACTTTTCTTTGCGACTGGAGCGCTTTTTTGAGGTCTTCCGTCGTCAGATCGCCCCGCTCCAGCAGGATCTCGCCGAGCTTCTTATGCCCTGTTGCGTCTTCCAGCAGGCCTTCCTCGTCAATGACGCTGACGGCCAGTTCGCTGCTGTCTTTGACGAAGATAAAAACATCCTGAATGGCGTCCAGGCCCCGGTCGGTCGTCAGGATCACATCCCAGAACGTATAGCAGGCCTGGGGATCGACGTCCTCAAGATAGGGCACGGTCTCGGTCTGGGCCACGACTTTGCACGGACCGAGCTGACGCAGTTCGTTCAGCAGTTGGACGGGATTCGTGCCCTGGCTGAAGATCCCGGGATTCGGCCGGAACCGGATCCGATAGGTCACGGCGCTTGCTTCCCGGCTTTTCCGCGCGCTGTTCGTCGCGGGCACAGCTGTTTTTTCACGGCCGCCGCTCTCAGGCGCCAGTTTCTGCAGCACAGCGAGAATTTCACGGGTCTTCGCCTCATCGACGGACCCGCCCTTGTAATAGCTGTCGAACATGGCCTTGATCTGGTCGCGCGCGGACAAGGTCAGGTCGATGATCTCCGGCGTGGCAGTCATTTTGTTGTTCCGGATCTTGTCGAAAACCGTCTCCAGCTCGTGCGTGAAGAGCACGACATCATGGAATTCGCAGGCTCCTCCGGAGCCCTTGATGGTGTGCATGGCGCGGAAGACCCGTCCGATCTGTTCTTTATCGCCGGGGTCTTTTTCCAGCTCAAGCAGCGCGCTTTCCAGTTCGGCAAGGAGCTCATCGGCCTCTTCCTGAAAGGTCGCCCGGAGTTCCTTGATGATCTGGTCAGGGGAATACTCTTCCGGCGTCGGATGGTCATTCATGGTTTCCTCCTGCTACGGAAATCCAGAGACAGCTCTTGTCGCGGTCCAGTTTGCACCCCTTGAGGCGGCAATACCCCGCCTCGTCAGCAGCGTCCTTGAGCGCTTTCGGCGCTGAGCCCTCGATGGCGAGCCGCTTCTGCAAACGCGCCGCACTCCGGTGGGCGGAGCAAAGCAGCTGGAGACAGGACAGGTCCACGTCACGGACGTTTTTAAAAACAAGGGACACGTCGTCCGACTCCACCAGCGCCTTGAGAAAGGCTTTTCGCAACGATTCCGCGTGCTGCAGAGTCAGGTCCCCGTCGAGCAGTATAGATCTTTTATCTCCCGACTCTTTCACTGCAACGCCCATATGGTCCTCCGCTGATCAATGTTGATACACTCGCAAGAAGTCATGTCTCACACAAAACCACAAAGATCACAAAGAAAAAATCTTCTTTTACAAGAGCTTTTCTTCGTGTCTTCGTGGCTCTATGTGAAAATTTTATTTTTTACCGAGATCATCAATGTTCTGTGTAATGGATATATTAAAAGCTGGAAAAATCCGAATAACGGTGCTTTTATTGCAAAAATAATACCGCGCCCGCAAATAGCAAAAAGCTTACAAAAGCAATGTGTTAAAATTATATAAACAAATATAAATTAACAGGTGACTGAAAAGACTACACCGAATACCGCCTTCATTAGCAAAATGCGGCAGGGACAATCAACAGAAAGGGAATTTCTCTGTGAGGGGTAGACATACCCGGCTTCGGAGATCTCGCGTCAGTCAAACAACGACGGCCGCATTCTTTTGTCCGACTCCGGCTGGTACATACCCTGCATTCTCGGCTGGCGCTCATAGGGAGGTCGAGTTATTAGCGAGAGCCTCCGGCTCCTGCGGAGGGGGCTCCACTCGCGGTAATTTTATTTCACAAACTTTTTCACGACATCCAGAAGCTGCTCCGGCGAAAAAGGTTTCACGATCCACCCGCTGGCTCCGGCCTGTTTGCCTTCCTGTCTTTTCGCTTCCTGCGACTCCGTCGTGAGCATCACGATCGGCGCGAACCGGTAGTCGGGCATGGTCCGAAGCTTTTTAATGAACTCGATGCCGTCCATTTCGGGCATGTTGAGGTCGGTAATGATCATGTCCACTTTTGTCTTGCTCAGTTTTCCCATGGCGTCCTTGCCGTTCTCCGCTTCGAGCACATCATACCCCGCGTCCTTGATCGTAAAGGATACGAGTTGTCTCATGGACGCGGAATCGTCTACTACAAGGAATTTTTTCAGCATGAAGGTTCCTCTCTCGCGCTCTCGGTGCCGCATAGCGCCTTCATCGTATTTTTCATCACCGCAGGCCCAGATTCCATGGGTAAACTTTTTTTCGAGCCGCTCGGCGTGTCAAGCCCATTCTTAGTTGAAATTCGGTAGCGGCTCCTTGGTGACTGCCTCAGGCAACCACTGCCTCCTTTCCGATTCCCTGGCCCGTCACTCGCTGCACCTC
>JAJYKN010000099.1 GCA_021788515.1 Nitrospirota bacterium
CCACCTCTCCGAATTTTGACCTGAGAGCCTCTATTTTTGCCTGAGCTTCTCAAAAAAGCCCTGAAGCATCAAGCGGCATTCAGCCTCGAGCACACCCGGCGTAATCCGGTAGTTATGATTTAACCGTCCGTCCCGAACGACATCGTATACCGACCCGAGGGCGCCAGCCTTGGGGTCCCGGCATCCGTACACCAGCCGATCGACCCTTGCAAGCACCAAAGCGCCGGCGCACATGAGGCACGGCTCCAGGGTCACATACACCGTGGCATCCTGAAGCCTCCACCTGCCAAGGCGGGCCGAAGCTTCGCGGACCACGAGAAGTTCTGCATGGGCCGCAGGGTCCTGCCAGGTCTCACGCATGTTATGCGCCGCAACGACACACTCCTGGTTGATGACCAGTACAGCCCCGACCGGGGTCTCGCCGATGGCAGCCGCCTTCTCCGCTTCGACCAGAGCCATGCGCATGAAATCTTCGTCGCTCTTTTGCCCCGGTCCCGTTTTCATGATCCGTTGATAGGAATGCGTCTCCGGACTTCGCAATGTAAATGGTGCGCCCAAGAGGATTCGAACCTCTGGCCTACGGATTCGTAGTCCGTTGCTCTATCCAGCTGAGCTATGGGCGCAAATAAAGTGCACAGATGCGCTCATTGCGCATCTGTGCCTCATCGTGTGTGCTTCCGTTCGCCAGCCGGTATTACTTTGAGACTCCGCCAACGAGCAGAATGGCTATTTTTTCGTGCTCAAACGGATGCACGTCGGGGTGCATGGAATACAGCCAGCCCTTCCACTCCGGTTTTCCCGGCTCCTCTATGACAACCTGGGCAGCGGGATTATTCGGTTTATCCGTTGCCGAGGTGATTTCCTTGTCAGTCATCCGGAAGTCCGGCAGGAACGCAAGTACCTTGATCTTCACCTTCGTCTTCGGAATTGCCAGGTCTGAACCCACGGCAACGGTGTATTCCTTCGAACCCTTGGTGGCCTTGTCCGTAACGGCTATTTTCACGGCTTTCCATTTGGCTTTCACGTCCTTGGGGACGACGACCGTCCGTTCCACCTTGGGCATACCAGGCGTTTCTGCAGGCGGCATGCCGCTTTCCATGCCAGGATGTCCCGGCGGCAACTGGGGCGTTGCTTCTTTCTTTTTGCATGCCCCAAATGAAACAGCTAGAATCAATACGACGATGATTATTCCGAGTTTCTTCAGCATTGTCCAATTCCCTCCTTAAACTATTTTAAATCGGGTACGACCTGCCTTGCACATCCAGCTAAAATGGCGGAGAGGCCGGGATTCGAACCCGGGGTGGAGTCACCCCCACAACTGCTTAGCAGGCAGCTGCCTTCAGCCGCTCGGCCACCTCTCCGTGCAACGATAGTTCAAAGGACTCAGTTCCGAGTTCAGCGCAGAATCGGTCCCGGCTTTTTCCGCCGCGCCGCACTCTGAACTTTTAACTCAGTGCTTTACTATTTATGGCGGAGAGAGAGGGATTCGAACCCCCGGAGCTTTCGCTCAACGGTTTTCAAGACCGCCGCCTTAAACCGCTCGGCCATCTCTCCGTTTCCATTGCGGATTGCAGATTTCGAATTGCGGATTTTATGTTTTCAATCCGCATTCCGCAATCCGAAATCCGCAATTTACGGATTCGCGCCTCTCCGCGTTATCCGATCCGCCCCGCCCATGTACGGCCTGAGCGCCTCCGGTATGATCACGGTGCCGTCAGACTGCTGATAATTCTCCAGGATCGCCACAACGGTCCGGCCGACTGCAAGGCCCGAACCGTTCAACGTGTGCACAAGCTCCGTTTTTTTCCCGCCCTTCGCCTTGTAGCGGATGTTTCCGCGACGGGCCTGGAAATCCTCGAAGTTGGAACAAGACGAAATCTCGCGATACTTGTTCTGGGCAGGGAGCCAGACCTCGATATCGTAGGTCTTTGCAGAAGAAAAACCCATGTCTCCGGTGCAGAGCGCAATCACGCGGTAGGGAAGCCCCAGCCGTTTCAGCACTTCCTCCGCATTTGCGGTCAGTTTTTCCAGTTCGTCGTAGGAATCCTCGGGCTTCGAGAACTTCACCAGCTCGACCTTATTGAACTGGTGCTGCCGGATGAGGCCCCGCGTGTCCTTGCCGTACGATCCCGCCTCGCGACGGAAGCAGGGCGTATAGGCCGTATACAGGACGGGAAGACTCTCTTCGGCAAGGATTTCGTCCCGGTGAATATTGGTCACCGGAACTTCCGCCGTGGGGATCAGGAAATAGGTCCCGTTTTCTACCTTGAACAGTTCTTCCTCGAACTTCGGCAACTGGCCCGTCGCGGTCATGCTGGCCTTGTTCACCATGAACGGCGGCAGCACTTCCAGGTAGCCGTGTTCCGTGGTGTGCAGGTCGAGCATGAAGCTGATCAATGCCCGCTCGAGCCTCGCACCCATGCCTTTGTAAAGAGCAAAACGGGCTCCCGTGATCTTGGCAGCCCGGTCGAAATCGATAATGTCCAGGTATTCAGCCAGGTCCCAGTGCGGTTTCGGCTCGAATGAGAATTTCGGCGGCTCTCCGCCCTGCGGGGACCACCGTCTGATCTCCACATTGTCGTTCTCGTCTTTGCCGTCGGGAACCGAGGCATGCGGCAGGTTCGGAATCGTGAGCAGGATATTCCGCTGGGACTCTTCAGCCTCGCGAATGCTGTTCTCAAGCGCGGTTATCGTATCGCCCACCGCGCGCATTTCAGCGACCTTGTCCTCCGCAGGCTGACCGGACTTTTTGAGCCGGCCGATCTCCTCGGAGACTTCGTTCCGTTTGCGGCGAAGGGTCTCGATCTCCTGCTGGACAACGCGCCTCTTTGCGTCCAGTGCGAGAAACTCCGTCAGATCGAGGCTCATACCGCGCCGCGACAACCCGGCCTTTACCGCTTCTGCGTTCTCCCTGACAAACCGTAAATCAAGCATTTACAGTATCATTCTCCTCTTCTGTTGTCAATAACTTTTCTTGAGGATCCTGTTCTCGAGCGCCCTAATCTTGATCTGGATGGCCTCCGGATTCGGATAGACGGGCTCGATCTCTTTGTACAGCGCAAGGGCCTCGTTCAGCTTGTCGCCGAGCTCAAGACACTCGGCAAGGGCGAAGGTGGCCTTGATCGTGAGCTCCTTGTCCCCATTCTGTTCGAGCGCCTTTCGGTAAAATTGCTCCGACGCTTCCAGCTCGCCTTTCGAGAACGCCGCCGTACCGAGCCTGAAGTACGCAAGCCGCGACTGAGCTCCTTCGGGAAACTCCGTAACCTGCCGCGTCCAGATCGCCCGGGCCTCTTCTATTTTGCCGATGCGGAACAGGCATTCGGCAAGACTGAAAAGGCTCTTTTCACGGACCTCCCGGTTCGAATATTCAGCGGCCTTGCGATATTCCCCGATGGCTCCATTGTAGTCACTGTATCCCAGTTCATAAATCTGGGCGATATACCACTGGGCATAGGGCGCCATGTCGCGGCGCGGATAGGTCTTCAGAAGCAGCCGCAGGGTCTGGAGCGCCTTCTCGGTCTCCCCGAGATAGAGAAACTGCGTTACGCCGGCCCAGTAGAGCGCATCGTCCGCCTTCGGACTGTAGGGGTGCTCTTTGACCAGTGAAAAATACATCTGGACCGCAGCCGGGTAATCACCGGCGTTCCAGCGCTTGGTCGCGTTTTCATAATCGTTGCTCGCGGCCTGGTCAAAAACATCGCATCCCGTGAGAAGGATTCCCAGCAGGAGAAGAACGAAGAACTTTTTCATGACGCACTGATGTCCTGGCCGGCAGGGGGTTCAGAGACGTTCTTGTCCGTTACCATGTCTTTCTCGTCTTCGCGTTCCACCAGCTTGGCAAAACTGACCACTTTATCCGCCTCTTCGATGTCGAACAGACGAACGCCCTGCGTATTTCTGCCCTGGACCGAGATATCTTTGGCCCGGATGCGCAACACTTTACCGTTTGACGTGATAAGGATGATCTCATCTTCCTCGGAGACTTGCGCCATGCCGGTCACTCGACCGTTCTTTTCCGTGATCTTGATCGTGATAATGCCCTTGCCGCCGCGGCCCTGGCTGCGATAGTCCTCGAGGGTGCTCCGCTTGCCGTAGCCTTTCTCGGTCACGGTTAGGATCGTGGAATCGTCGCGCACAATCTCCATGCCCACGACCTCGTTGCCCTCTTCAAGCCGGATGCCGATCACGCCCTTGCCAATGCGGCCGATCTCGCGCACATCGGTCTCGGAGAAGCGGATCGACAGGCCGTCCCGCGTGCCGAGAAACACGTCCCGCTTGCCGTCAGTGACTTCGGCCGAAATGAGTTCGTCACCCTCTTCGAGCGTGATTGCGATGATGCCCGACGGACGGGGATGGCTGTAGGACTCAAGTTCCGTCTTCTTGATAATGCCCTTCTTTGTGGCCATGAGGATGAAATGATCGGGCGTGAACGCGCGGATCGGAAGCGCCGCGGTAACGCGCTCGTCCTGGCTGATCTGGATCAGGTTCACGATGGCTTTACCCTTGGCCTGCCTGCTCGCTTCGGGGATCTGGTGCACCTTGAGCCAGTACACCCGGCCCTTGTTCGTAAAGAAGAGGATATAGCTGTGCGCCGTGGCGGTAAAGAGCCGCTCGACAAAGTCCTCTTCCTTGGTTTCCATGCCGATCTTGCCCTTGCCGCCGCGCTTCTGCGCCCGGTAGTTGGTGAGCACATTACGCTTGATATATCCCGCATGGGAGATCGTGATGACCATCTCCTCGTCCTTGATCAGGTCCTCGATGTCGATCTCCGAAGTTGCGGCGACGATCTCGGTCCTCCGGACATCGCCGTATTCGGCCCTGATGGCAAGAAGCTCGTCCCTGATGATCTTCATCACCAGGGCGTCGCTTGCCAGGATCTCGTTCAGACGCGCGATTTCTTTCAGGACCTCTTCGTATTCGGAGATGATCTTGTCGCGCTCAAGACCCGTAAGCCGCTGGAGCCGCATTTCGAGGATGGCCTGGGCCTGGATCTCCGAAAGCTTGAACTCGCGCACCAGTCCCGTCTTTGCCTCCTCCGGGTTCGCCGACGCCTTGATCAAAGCGATGACGGCATCGAGATTATCGAGCGCGATCTTAAGGCCCAGGAGGATATGAGCGCGCTCCTCAGCTCTCTTGAGATCGTACTTGGTCCTTCTGACCACCACTTCCCGGCGATGCTGGATAAAGTTCGCCAGGAGCTTCTTCAGGTTCAGTACCCGCGGTTGGTTGTTCACGAGCGCCAGCATGATCACGCCGAAAGTGGACTGCATGGCCGTATGTTTGTAGAGCTGGTTCAGGATCACCGTCGAGATCTCGCCTTTTTTGAGATCGATCGCGATCCGCATGCCTTCACGGTCGGACTCGTCGCGGATCTCGGAAATGCCGGTGATCTTCTTTTCCTGCACCAGTTCGGCGATCCGCTCCAGAAGCCGCGCCTTGTTCACCTGATAGGGGAGCTCGGTCACGATGATGCTCTCGCGGTCTCCCCTGCCTTCCTCAATGACCGCCCGCGCACGCATTTGGACAATACCGCGGCCCGTCATGTAGGCCTGGCGGATTCCCTCGTAGCCGTGAATAAAGCCGGCCGTGGGAAAGTCCGGTCCCTTGATGGAACCCATGAGTTCCGGGATCGTGACCTCGGGATTGTCGATCATCATGACAAGGCCGTCGACAACCTCGGAAAGATTGTGGGGCGGGATGTTCGTGGCCATACCCACGGCAATACCCGCGGAGCCGTTGATCAGGAGGTTCGGCACCCGCGTCGGCAGCACCGAGGGCTCGACGGTGGTATCGTCGAAGTTGGGAGTAAAATCCACCGTCTCCTTGTCGATGTCCGCAAGCAGTTCTTCCGCTAATTTTGTGAGCCGCGCCTCGGTATACCGGTAGGCCGCGGCCGGATCGCCGTCCACGGAGCCGAAGTTTCCCTGTCCGTCGACCAGCGGGTAGCGCATGTTGAAATCCTGCG
>JAJYKN010000100.1 GCA_021788515.1 Nitrospirota bacterium
CGATCTCAGGAATAACGAGTTTATCCCATGTCGTGCCCACGGTTCGGTAGCGCTTTGCCGCCGTCGCAACTGGTATGATAGGCGCGTTCAGTTTTGCCGCCAGGAACACTGCGCCTTCTTTCACCTCGTGAAGAGGGCCGCGTGGCCCGTCGACCGATATACCGACCGTCTTGCCGCTGCGCATGCCGTTGACAAGCCCGAGGAGCGCCTTGTATCCCCTGCGCCTGCTCGAACCGCGCACCACATCGAATCCGAACCGTCTAAGCAGTCCTGCCATGATCTCCCCGTCCCGGCTCTCGCTCGCCGGGATCAAGATCCCGGAATTACGATGCGTGTGAAAGAGCAAAAACATATCTCCGTGCCAGAAAGCGTAGATGATATTTTTCCCCTCTGCCGCAAATCCCTCCGGGATGCCTTTGTTCACAAAACGGATCTTGATCGATCTGCTCCAGATCGAAACGAACACCCATGCGATGAATGCTAACACTTTTGAGCGGATCATCGGCCTTTCCTCGCTTCTTTGCATGGTTTTGGTCCTCGATGAGCATCTTACTGCCATACCCTCATAGCCGGGAATCGCTTCTACCAAAGGCTGAACGCTTCAGCGTAATATTGTGGAGCATTCCATCTCAACGGATATGCCCCCGTTCATCAGCTTCCAGATAAGCTTCTTCAACAGGCGAAAGGTCCACTTCGTCGAAACCGGTTATCATGGGCATGACATGCCCTGTGAATGAATGTCCTGTCGTCAGCATATAGACATGGATGATCACGAACGACGCGATGGCGAAAGCCGCGGCAGTATGGATCAGCGCAACAGTCGCGAACGGTGTGCCGGAGGAGGTGAAGCGCTCCCACAAACCATAGGTCAGATAAGCAACCCCCGAAAGCCAGATTGCCGGGAACAACACCAGCTTGAGCGACAGATAGGTCAGGGCCTGCAGAGGATTGAGCTTGCGGTTATAGGCCTTTCTGAAAGGATGCGATTCGCCCTTGAAGATGCCGTAGGAGTAAAACCGGACCACTCGCCAGAGCCCTTTGCTGGTCGGCATGAACTGCTTCCAGACGCCCGTGGTCAGGATCCAGGAAATGGCGAACAGCCACAGGAGCATGACCCCCAGGGCGCTGTAGGTGTGGATCCTGTCAGCGAGTTCAACATTGATCAGGCGATGGAATCCATGGATGCCGAACCCGGTAAAGAGCAGCGTCACGATCAGCGCCATCTGCGTCCAGTGCCAGAACCGCTCGAAGCGGCTGTAGATCATTACTTTTCGCGTACTCATTATTTTCTCCTCCTCTTGGCCAGGAAACCACGGACAGCGGCATGAGCCAGCACGCCGAGGAATACCGAGAAGAAGCCGAGCAATCCGACGCCGTCAACCCATTTATTATAGTCCCGGCCGGGCAGATAAAAGCCGTTGACATTTTTCAGCCGGCCGTCCCTCGCGTGGCATTCCCCGCAGGAGAGCGCATCCTTCCTGGGCGCCACCATATGGGTGATCGGCCAGTAGGAATAGGTCTCGATAAATCCGAACTGGCCGCTATAGGGCTTATGGAACTCCTTCATCCCGTATGCGATCGCTTTTTTCATATTGAAATTTCCCCAGAACGCCGCGTCATCAGCGCCCCAGAGATGGGTGTAGACAAGCGTGTTGTTGACCTTGTCGTATTGCTGTTTTGTATGCATGCGCTTGAACGGCCAGATCCGCGATTTCGGATCGTTATAGGAGCCGTTGAAATGGTTGATCTCGATCGGCTGTTTCGAGGGGTCGAACTTCGTGTCAATGGTGGTATAGTGCATCTGACCGTCGAACCAGGCATAGTACGGCACGACGTTCTCGGCGTACTTGAAGGTGCCCTTGATGGACCAGTAGGTTTCACGTTTCCCGCCATTGCCCTGGACATAGTCTTCAATCGTATAGCCCTTGCCGTTTTTCGTCCTGCCCGCGGTGCTCCAGTCCCAGTCCGTCTTGGTGGCGACGCCGCCCCGCGCGAACGTGGGGATATGGCAGGTCTCGCAGGCCACTTTGTCCACATGGCTGTTCAGTTTGATGCCCTTAAGAGACAGATTATTATGCGGATAAATGCCGTGGCAGGCCTCACAGGTTGTCACGTACCGGCGAAGACCGGCCTTGCCGATTCCCTTGGTGTCCTTGGCATGTACTGCGTAGCGGCTGCCCGTCCAGATATGGTTCTTTGTTACATGGCAGGCAGTGCAGGACAAATTGAGTCCATCTTTCGCCATATGCACGTCAATAGACTTCGGCGGGTCGTTCAGTACGGAAGAAAGGTCGCCGTGCTTCACATTATCTCCCCCGCCGCCGTAGAAATGGCAGGACCCGCAATTTTGCCGTTTCGGCAGCCCCACATGCCGGGCCACGTTGTTTAAATCAATCGGCTTTTTTGCCTCGGACAGTATGGAGCAGGCCGCATTTCCTTTTGTGGGCGGCAGCCGGTAATAGGTGCCGGTGCTGTCATGGCACACGAGGCAGTCGATCTTCGTCTGATCGGTAAAATCGAAATGATCGTCTTTATACCCGTAGCTGGGATGGCACTCGGCGCACATGCCCTCGTTCCCCCGGGCATTGGTGCAGAAGTTATTCACGAGATATCGCTTGCCCAGGGTCTGGCCGGTTTCCGGGTCCTTGTAGGTCCACGTCCAGTGAATGTTCTTCATGAATTGTTTCCCTGCTTCCGTGTGGCAGCTCAAGCAGGCCTTCGTCACTTCCGGACCGGAGGTAAAGCGTTTTTTGAGGTCCTTGAATTTCAGGTGATCGGCCGAGCCGCCGGACAGTGCGCCTGATATTTGAAGTTGCGGCGTTGGCAATGCATCCTTTGCTGCGACAGGGTATGCCGCGATCGACGCTAAAAACATTATAGCCCACATCCCCACAAATGTTTTTCCCATGATGGAACCCTCTGACTTTGCTTTCTTTTTAATTTGATGCATCCTTTTCCTCATGCCCGCTCCGGTGCGCTGACGGATTCTTGAGGCCGCTTCCCGCGTGATCCGATTTTCGATTTCATCAGAGCAAGCCAGGCGACCAGGTCCTCGAAAAGCGTATAGAAGATCGGCACGTACAAAAGCGTCAGGAAGGTCGAGACCATCAGGCCTCCGATGGCCACGACGGCGAGTGGCGACAGCCGCTCCAGGCCGATGGCCCATTCCATGGCGATCGGCACCATGCCGACCGCGGTGCCGAAGGCGGTCATCAGGATCGGACGGGTCCTGACCCGCACGCTTTCCTTGAGCGCGTCGAAGGTGGACATCCCCTGCTCCCTGGCCATCTCGATGAAGTCGATCAAGAGGATCGAGTTCTTCACCACGATTCCCGCGAGCAGGATCAAGCCCATGAACGAGCCCATGGACTGGTGCTTGCCGGTGATCAGCATGGACCAGAGCGCGCCGATCAGGGCAAGCGGTATGGCGACCATGATCGTGAGCGGATGAACAAACGATTTAAAAGCCGGGACAAGGGAAAAGTAGAGCAGCACCATCCCGATCATCAAAGCCGCCATAAGAGCCGAAAACGACTCCGCGGCCTGCTTGGCGTCACCCTCCTGGGAGATGCTGTACTCCGGAGGAAGTTTCAGCCCGGCCAGCGCTTTCTGCACGTTATCCATGATGTGGGAAACCGCGGCTTTTTCGCGGTACCCGAAGACATCGATCGTATTCTGCATGCTCTGCCGGGTCAGGAGCATCGGGACGTAGGAAGTCGTGATCGTCCCGAGCGCCGACAGCGGCACCTGGCCCAGGGGGGTCCGGACCGTGAGCCCGGCCATGCGGGCTATGCTGTCCCGGTCCGGGGCATCGTAGCGGGCGCGAATGAGGAACCCGTCCTCGCCCGCGATTCGGAAGACCGAGGCAGGTCCTCCCTGGACCGACGCCTGCACCTGCGAAGCAATGTCTTTGGGAGAGATGCCGTAGAGCGCGCACTTCTCACGGCTGACGACGAAGTTGACTTCCTTCTTGTCCGCGGTCCAGGAAAGGGAGACCGACTTCAGCCCCCGCACGTTTTCCAGCCGCTGCTTGATCTCCTGACCGATGCCGGCGAGCACCCGGGGATCGGGGCCGCTCACCATCATGTCCACAGTGGAGCGGATGGAAGAGAGCGGCGTGGCGCCGTAGTCGAAGACGTCTACCGACTTCATGCCCGGGATTGCCAGGAACTTGCGCCGCATGTCGTCCTCGATCTGCCACATGGTCTGCTTGCGGTGAAACCGGTCCACGAGGTTTATTGTTATGTTCCCCTGCTGCGGGTTCTTTCCGCTGCCGAAGGAGACCACCGACGGCTCCGACCCGAGCGTGGAACTGATCGCGACCACTCCTTCTTCGCCCCCGATGATCCCCTCCATTTTGATCAGGATCTCGTTGGTCTGGGCCAGCGAGGAATTGCTGTCCGACTCGAAGTTGATCTTGACGATGCCGGTGTCCATGGGCGGCATGACGTCCTGGCCGATCAAGGGCTTCACGAACTTGCCGCTGATCACGAGGACGACGAAGGCTGCGATGACAAAGGCGGCGCGGTGCCGCAGGGCGAAGTCGAGTGAGTTGCCGAAGAAGTCGCGGATCGTGCCCACGAACCGGTCGCTTCCCTGCTTGATGAACGTCTCGAACCGGTTTTCCCGCGCCTCTTTCTTCAGGATGTACGGGGCCAGGATCGGGATGATCGTGACCGACACGACGTAGGACGCGATCAGGGCGATCGTGAGCGAGAGCGACAGGGGGCGAAGCACGGTCTGGACGTAGCCGCCGATGAAGATGATCGGCACCAGCACGACCACCGTGGCATAGGTTCCGGAGAAGATGGCGAGCATGACCTCCTCGGTCCCTCCCGCCACCAGTCCGACCAGGTCCTTTTTGGATTCATGGTAGTGCCGTTCTATGTTCTCGATCACCACGATGGCGTCGTCCAGGAGCATGCCCACGGCCAGGATCACGCCGGTGAGCGTGACCATATGGAACTCGAACCCGAAGAGCCACATCACGGCAAAGGTGATGAGATAGGTAAAGGGGATCGAAATGGCGCAGAGGAACATCGTCCGGAGGTTGCCGAGGAACAGGAAGATGACGATGACCGTAATGATGATCGCGTCCCGGAGCGCCCCGAGCATGTTGTCGACGCTCCGCTCGATCAGGTCCTTCTGGGTGTAGCTGACCGCGAAGTCGATGAACGGATATTCTTTCTCGAGCGTGGGGAGGTCGGCCATTGCGGACTGGACAGCGTCAAGGGTATGTCCGTTCTGGGCCCGCAGGATGTTGATCCCGATCGCCTCCTTGCCGTTACCGTGGTAGGCTGACTGCGGCTCCTGGACCCCGGCTGTTACGTTCGCCACGTCCCGAAGATGAACAGTTCCGCCTTCTTTGCGGCTGATCACGATCTCATTCAACTCCTCCGGCTCTTTGACCTCGCCGGCGGTCTTGAAAAGATACTGTCCTTCCTTTCGGATGATGAGCCCCTGGGGAATGTTCTGGTTCTGGGCTGCCAGGGCGCCGAGCACGTCTCCCATCCCGATCCCGAAGCGGCTGAGCCGGTCCTGGTAGATCGAGACGCTAACCTCCGGCTGATTCGCGCCGAAGACCTCCACGTTGGCCACATTGGGGAGCCGCAGCAGTTCCTCCTTGATCTGGTTGTCGGCCAGCTCGCGGATCTTCCGAAGATCGACGGGATAGCCCGGCTTGGGTGACAGCGCCAGCGTCATGGTCGGCTGGGTGGCCTGGCTGATCTTGAATATCTGAGGTGGCCGTATCCCCTGCGGCAGCCGTGCGATCACTTTGCTCAGCGCGTTGGCCACGTCGGTGGCCGCGGCATCCAGTCCTTTATCGTATTCAAATTCGGCAAGGACCACCGAGACCTCGTCCTTGGACGTCGAGGTCACGCGCCTTACCATGTCCAGGGTCGAAAGCTCCTTTTCGATGGGCCGGGTGATGTCCGACTCCACATCAGTGGACGCGGCCCCCGG
>JAJYKN010000101.1 GCA_021788515.1 Nitrospirota bacterium
GTCCAGAGTTCTTTAAGCTTGACAAGGATTACCGATTCTGTTAAGTTGCTACAATTCTATAACGGAAGGGAGGTGAAACTAAATGAAAAAGATTATTGCTCTTTTCACGGCAATGGCGTTTGCTCTTACCCTCGGCGTAGCATTCGCAGAGGAGGCAGCAGCCCCGGCAGCCCCGGCAGCAGCAGCTCCTGAGAAGGCCCCTGTAAAGAAGGCCAAAAAGGAAAAGAAAGCCAGGAAAGTAAAGAAAGCCAAGAAGGTAAAGAAAGCCAAGAAGGAAGCTGCAAAGAAGGAAGAGGCAGCACCGGCAGGCAAGTAGTATCCCTATACCGCTATTTCATTATACTCAGCGGGAAAAAATGTTATTTTGGATGAACGTTTTGAAGCAGGCGGAATCCCGCCTGCTTTTTTTATTCTCACATCCACGTGCTTCCACGTGTCACGTTCCACCGCCGGGATCTAATCCCACCAGAGGAACAGATGTTTTGTTTTTCTGATTTCTTTCACGAGTCCATCGACCGAACCCGGGCCCTGATCAACGGCATCAGGACAAATATCGTATACTTCTTGGGCAAAGGCTTTCAAGTCTGCTGGCAGGATTTTAAATTCAATTTCTACCCAGTCGTTGTCGGCGCCGACAATATCGAAGGGGGCGCTCGTTTCCCAGTCCTTGAGCCAGTCGATTACATCCTGGTTGGAAATGTCGTATTCGTTTCCGTTGGTGTGCATAACACGGAGGATATCGTACTGATCCTTTCCCTTCAGCACGCCGATCTTTTCGGTCTTGATCCCGGCATTCATCTCGGCCACGAACGCCATATAATGATGCGGCTGGAGTTTCCGGCGGAGAAGGGCAAGGATGCTGTCCGTTTTTTCCTCGGGCACCGACACGACGATACCGGGGGCAATAATCTGGTACCCGTCCGCATCAAAACCGACAAGGCGCCCGATGCGTTCATGGGTTATTTCCTTCACCAGGATAAGAACCTGCCGGTCAAAGCCGATGGTCTTAGCGAGTTCCTCGGCATAGGGAGACAAGACCGCCCATGTGCTGGTAACACTGCTGGTCACGAGGGAGGCAATACTGCCCGTTGCGCCGGTGGCAAGGCCCTTTTTTATACGGCTCCCCGTCATGCTGCTTGTCACGCCGCTTGCGAGGCTCCCTGTTGTTCTGCTTGCCACGCTTGGCGTCGGCCTGGTTGCCATGCTGCCGGTAGCCCTGCTTGCCATGCTTGACGACGGGCTGGTTGCCACGCTCCCGGTCATCCTGTTGACATTGCCCGAAGTTGAGCTGTTTGTTACGGTGCTTGCCGCACTTTTAGTCGGACCAGTGGTGGCGCTTTCTTTTATTCCGTTGTTTGCCCCCATCAGCAGCGGCACGCAGAGGACCGAAGCTGCCAGATACAGGCATTGCCGGAGCATCATGTTCATACGCTCTATTCCTCTTCGCAGAAAGCCGGATTCAAGGGGATCCCGATGACAACGGCGCCCATTTTATCATACTCGTGTATAGGAAAACAATGGTTATATCACATTCCTGGCTATATCGCATTCTGGGGGAGGGGCACCGGCTCAGATGGTTCTCGACGGACAGATATCGAAGAGCACACATTGGTCATGTTTCGGTTTTTTCGCCTGGCAGACCGCCCTGCCGTGAAAAATAAGGAGGTGGGAAAGGTTCCCCCACTCCTTCCGCGGCGCAAGCAGCATCAGATCGTTCTCGATCTTGACGGGATCTTCATGCTTCGTCAAGCCGAGACGATAGGCGAGTCGCTTGACATGGGTGTCCACGGCAATGCCGTCATTGATGCCGAAGGCGCTCGAGAGTACGATGTTTGCGGTCTTTCTCGCCACACCGGGCAGCAGGACCAGCTCTTCCATGGATCTCGGGACCTCGCCGTTGAACTGCGTAAGCACCATCTTTGCCGCGTTGTTGATGTTCCTTGCCTTGTTCTTGTAGAAGTTGACCGACGCCACATCCTGCGCCAGTTTTTCCGGCGTCGTGTTCGCAAAATCCTCGATCGCGGGGTATTTCCTGAACAACGTCGCGGTCACCTTGTTCACCTGGATGTCCGTCGTCTGCGCCGACAGGATGGTCGCCGCAAGGAGTTGGAACGGAGTGGAAAAGGTCAACGCTGTCTGCGGCGTCCCGGCATATTCCTTCTTGAGCCGTTTTATTATTTCGGCTGCCTGTTTCTTTTTGTCCATGGTTCCTCCTGCCCGTTCATCGGAATACTTACTTCCCCGGGAGCTCTTTTCCGCGCCGCAAGCGTCTCCAGATCGCGGGAACAAGCGCGAAGAGCGCCAGAATCACAAAGGCCATGATCATCCTTGTGGATAGGATTTCCGAAAGCGAATTAAGAGATCCGATCTGCTGACCGGCAAAAGCGTACACCACGGTGCCGGGGATGATGCCGAGCGACGTGGTCCAGACAAATGTCCAAAGCGGGATCTTGGTGAGCCCCGAGAGAAAATTGATGAGGAAAAAAGGGAACACCGGGATCAGGCGCAACGTAAGCAGATAGCTGGTCCCGTTCCGCTCGATCTCATCGTTGAATTTTCGAAGCTGGCCCCGGTACTTTTCCTGCAACCGCTCCCCCAGAAGATAGCGTGCGGACAGAAAGGCGAAGGTCGCACCTGCCGTGGCGCCCAGATTCACGTACAGCGTGCCTGCCGCCGTATGGAACAAAAATCCGCCGGCAAGAGTTAAAATTGCGGCGCCGGGGAGAGACAGGGAAGCGGCAAGGACATAGACAGCAATGAAGGACAGGACCGACAGCCCGTAATGGGCCTGAACGAACAGCACAAGGGACTCCCGGTGTTGCTTCAGGTTCTCAAACGTGAGGATCGATCCCAGGGGCGAAGAGCGCGCAAGCACGATAAGCGCGCCAAGCAGAAAGAGCAGGAGCAGCTGTTTTTTTGTCTGGTCATAGTTGATAGATTGCGAAGAGTTCGCCGATTACCGCGGCTGATGTGGCGGAGCTTTGGTGAGGGCCCTTTCCAGACTGCTCGCGTATTGATGTAAGAACTGCCTGGTCCGCGCACCGGCTGATGCCCGATCATCCCGGGTGACAAACAGTTTCCAAAGATCTTCTTTCGTGTCAAGATCTGTGCAAGACGGCGATACGTGGACGGAAAGCGAAGCTCTGTGCATGCTCTCGACGGTTTTGCGAAATACCGTATTCGTGCTCCAGGGCATATCGCGAAAAATGCCGGGAACAAAGGTGCTTTTCTTGAACCCTACGAGGTAATACCCGCCGTCCTCCGCAGGTCCCAGCACGGCATCATGAGTGGAGAATGATCGAAAAGCGTCTGCGATCAGGTTATCCGTGAGCCCCGGGATGTCGCTCCCGATCAGAATGACATCGGCCGCGCCGTCGGCAAACACGCGAAGGAAGGCCTGTTCCATCCGTTCCCCCAGATCGCCGCCGAACTGGGGAAGGTAGGAATGGCCCCGGCCGAGCCATTTTTGCACGAGGTCAATTGCGTCCGGAGGGTCAAAGCAGATTCGGAACGGCGTCGCTGCCCGGTTGAGCACATCGATCGTATCCAGGACCATGCACTCGTAGAGCCGCAAAACCGTGTCGTCGTCCAGGTCGTGAGCGAGGCGGGACTTCACCTTCCCTCGCTCCGGAAGCTTGACGAAAAGAATAACGCAACGATCATCAGTCATGGCTGCTGTTGGAAACGATCCGTCACCGGGCGACGTCTAAACAGGCTGGAGGCGCCTGCCGGTAGTGTTTTGTGAACAGGGGGTCTTCGATGGAGGAGAGCTGCTTCCAATTGATCTCAAAATCGACCGGACTCGGAATGCTTTCCGGCGAGCAGGTTTGGGTCTGAATCAGGGGCTCTTCCGTGGAGACGATCATGCGTGAACTCGTCCCCAAATCGGCCAGCAGCTGCGCGCTTTCCCAGAGACGGCTCCGGGAACGGGCACCGAGAACGGCGGTGAAAATGAGGCCGTTCCCCGTATCCAGTGCGCCCACGAAACAGTGCCGGGCGTTTCTGGTAAAACCGGTCTTTCCGCCGACCATGTTTTCCCGGGACCACAGCAGGTCATCGGTATTCTCCAGGTACAATTCCCGTCCGGCAACAGTCTTGACCAACCACTCTTTCTTGCCGATAATTTCCCTGATGAGCGGATAGGTGAGGGCCTTTTTCAGAATAATGGTCAGATCGCGGGCAGTGGTATATTGCCTGCCCTTGGGCATCCCCGAGGCGGTCACAAAATGAGTGTCATCGGCCCCGATCTCTTTTGCTTTTTGATTCATCAATTCCACAAATTTGCCCTCTGAGCCCGAGGTCGCCTCGGCCAAAGCCACGGCTGCGGAATTAATGGATTGCATGAGCGCCAGATGGAGCAGGTCCAAAACCGTGAGTTCATCGCCCGCCAAAAGTCTGGGTTTGATGGAGCGGACCGCCGCGGCTGCACGGCTTACCTTCACGATCACTGCCGGGTCCAGGCGATCGAGGGCAACCATGGCGGTCACGAGCTTGACCGTACTGGCGGGAGGAAGCTTCTTTAAGGGGTTCTGCGAGTACAGGACGGCATCATTGTCGTCGATGACGATGCAGGCCTTGGCCGGTATGGCTTGCGGTGAAAAAGCTTCTGCGGATTTCGCCGTTGAAAAGAGGAAAACAGCACACAACGCGTAGCTGAATAGTCGTTTCACAGGGACTCCAAAATAAGATTAAAGGCATCAAACGCGGTCATTATACCAGAAAGAATTAAAATACGCCATTATTTCTCTCATTTTACGGCAGCTCCGGCAACGGCATCCTGGAATGCGGCCATGCAGCCCGATGACTTTTCCCCTTTTTGGAGCGAGCCTTGAAAACCGCAGAAGCTCTATCGGTACCATTTCTCGATTCGTTCTGCGGGCACTCCCCATGCATAGAGAGCCTGTACCAGCCAGTTTCGGAGCGTACAATAAATAATCCCCTCCTGTTCGTACCGGCGCGGAGAGGTCCGCACCTTTTCCGGAATGATCATGACCCTGTCGCCGCGCTTCCTGATCCGCTTCATCAATTCCACATCTTCCATGAGCGGAATTTCGCCGTATCCTCCGATTTTTTCAAAATAATCACGACGTATGAAAATAGCCTGGTCGCCGAACGGCACCCGTGTCAGGCGCGTGCGAAGAGAGACGTACAGTTCCGTGACTCGAAAGATCCCGCGGTCCGTATTGAAACCCAGGTTAAAAGCCCCGGCAACAAAGCGAGTGTCGTCCATCGCCGCCCGGACCAGATTGAGCGCACGGAAGGGCAGCAGGGTATCGGCATGGAGAAAGAGCAGAATATCTCCATGGGCGAATGCCGCTCCGCGGTTCATCTGGAAGGCGCGACCCTGCTTCGACGTAAGCTTGACGACTTTTTCATCTCTTATTGCGTTGATCGTCGTTCCATCCCCGTCGCCGTCAACGACGATAATTTCCATCCCGTTGCGGGAATCCTGATCTCGCAGGCGCGCAATCGCCTCCTCGATTCGCTCTGTTTCATGCAAGACCGGAAGAATAATGGAAATCATCGGGGCTCTCCGCAAGGGGTCTCTCTCAGGCATGCTTGTCTCCGAACTATGCAGCCTGGACCCACCCCGCGGTCGAGCGAAGCCACGCCTCGAGCGTCATCAAGCCGGGATGAAGAACCCGCAAGGCTTTGATGTCCGCGCGATAGCCCTGCCTGTTAAACCACTCCATCATAAGGGCTCGTTCTTTGCTGATCTTCCTCAGCTGGGATATCGGTTGCTCCATAAAACGTACTGGCCGTCCCACGACCCTGCTGAATACCTCGGCAGCCCCAGCCATGGCCAACTCATCTCCTGCCAGTTCGATCGCTTTCCCGACATAATCCGCCGGGGTTTCAAAGGCCAGGTTCACAAACACAGCCAGATCATCCACGGCCAGCATCTGCAGGGGACGTTCGGGCTTGATCGCCATGGAAATCGTGCCGTT
>JAJYKN010000102.1 GCA_021788515.1 Nitrospirota bacterium
GAAACCCGTTCTTTACGCTCAGGAAACGGTGACATGCTGTTCTCATAAGCCACCACCGATGAACTGATAATGCTGACCCCACCTGCCATTGTTTTTTCTAATATCGATAAAAAGGCCTCAGCCTCAAGCCTGATTCGAGCCTGGCTTTGGTCGTCAAAAGGCCGGTTATATACACTTGTGTCAAGATATATTTTGATATGTTGTCGCATACATAAAAACCGAATGAATCACGGTAGATATACAATAGCATGATTCAATAGCGAATGACAAGCGGCAAAATATACTTTATGAAATGAAAGAACGGAAAGCAAGTTGTCCCGTCTCTTAAAATTCAAAGAAAAAAAACGATCTATTTTATCGAATCGCTTTGAACTGTTACTACGTACCCTGTCATACATACCCCAAAAATACCCCCAACTTGTGAATGCTGGAAAATAAAAAAAGAGCTAATCCTTTTAAAGAGTTAGCTCTACACAATACTCCAATTTGATGGAGCAATTTAAAAAAAAATAAAAATTTATTAATTATTTCAATAAGTTATGGTGGAGGCGGCGGGAATTGAACCCGCGTCCGAAAACCTTTAGCCAGTAGCTCATACATGCTTATCCCCTCATTTTAAGCTCTCGCTTCATCCGGCGCCTTGGGGAAAGCTTCGGAATCGGCCAGCCCGGTTTATCTTATTCTCTTGCCCCGGACGAAGTCAAGAGAACCAGCCTGGTTTTTGACGTCTCTGCGGCTGTTCAGGCGCCGGCCGCGAAACGCGCTAGCCTAAATTAGGCAGCGAGTGCCAGTTCGTTATTGGCAGTTGATCTTTACCATGTGTTTAACGAGCCCCATGGTACCTCGGCATGCAACTCCTGACCTCCGTATCCCCGTCGAAGCCTGTCGCCCCCTTTTTTTCTTAAAGCAGTTTTGAGTTTTAGGTTTTTGGTTTTAAGTTAACCCAACACCCGAAACTCAACACCAAGAACTACTATATACTACCCTATTCCTCTTGATTATACAACAACCGTTGCATGGTCTCTTCGCCCATACCCAGTATTTTGATGATCTTTTCTCTTCCTGTATGGCCCGAAACGATCTCCACCTGGGAACGGCTGATATTAAGCTGATCGGCAAGGAACTTCACGAGCGCCTCGTTGGCCGCGCCGTCCACCGGCGGGGCAGTCAGCCTGATCTTGAGCTTGCCTCCCTCCATTCTGATAATCTCGTTTTTGGAGGCCCGTGGCTGGATCCGTATCGAGATCAAGGCCGACGTCTCTTCCGTTTTATTCCGGGGCTGGCTCTTCTTTTGCGCCACTGCCGGCCTCCTCGAAGTTGACCATTTCCAGGTGCATCTGGACTACCTTCTTCAGGTCCTGCAGGAATTGGTGCTTCCGGCGCTTGAGTTCCTGGATGTCGGATTCGAGTTTGAACTTTTCCTGCTGTGCATTGCCGACCGTCTGCTCACTGCGGATCCCGGCTTCCTTTACAATAAGGTCTGCTTCCTTCCGCGCGCCGTCCTTCAGCTCCTCGATCAGCTTTTGCGTCATGAGCATGGTGTTTTTGACGTTCTCTTCCTTCTCAACGAGCTCCCGCAGTCTCTGGTCGTAGGCCTGGCGGAACTCCCGCAAATCGGCCACCTCGCGCACCAGCGATTCCATCTCGTCCCTTACCAGATCGAGGAACATCTCAACCTCGGTCCGGTCATAACCGCGGAACCCGATGTGAAACCGCTTCTGCTGGATGTCGAGCGGCGTTACTTTTATTCCATCGCTCATAGTGCTTCCTCCCCCGTCGCCGGATGTGGACGCTTCCCTACCCCATCGAGCTGCCGATGCGATAGAGGGTATTGATCAGCGCGTACTGCAGGAACAGAATGATCAGGATCGCGATAAGCGGCGAAAGATCGATCCCGAGCCGGTACGGCGGCGCAAGTTTCCTGAGGGGCCGCAGGACCGGCTCCGTAGAACGCTGCAGGAACTGCACGATCGGGTTATACGGATCAGGGTTCACCCAGGAGATGAGGGCGCGGATGATGATGACCCACATGTAGATGTTGAGCAGCACATCGAGCACCTTTGCGATACCGACTATAATATTTCCGAATACGAACATGGATCCTCCCGTTTTAAAAATCGAACCGGTGAAACGGAGAAACGGGGAGTCGGAGAAAATTCAATCTCTCACCGCGTCCCCGCGTCTCCCCGTCTCCGCTTCGGTTTATTATTTCCCCAGTTCCTTGCTTCTCGCTGTTGCCGCCTCCACCGCGTTCATGAGCGTAGCCCGGAGCTTCCCTTTTTCGAGAGCATGCAAGCCTTCGATCGTCGTGCCTGCGGGGGAAGTCACCATATCCCGGAGCTTCCCGGGGTGCTCTTTGGTCTCGAGCACCATCTTAGCCGAACCGTACACGGTTTGGGCAGCAAGTTCGAGCGCCAGCTGGCGGGGCAGGCCTGCTTTCACCCCCGCATCGGAGAGCGCGTCGATGATCATGAATACATAAGCCGGCCCGCTTCCGGACAGCCCGGTCACGGCATCCATCAGCTTTTCTTCGACAACAACGGACCTGCCCACGGAATTGAAGATGTCCTGCGAAAGAGTTACGTCATCGCTCGTCGCTTTGCTCCCTGCGGCTATCGCGGCTGCGCCGGCAAGCACAAGCGCGGGAGTATTCGGCATCACACGCACGACATGGGCGCCGGCAGGAAGCGCCCGTTCGATCTTCGTGACCGGGACGCCCGCGGCGATGGAAATGACGAGCTTCGTGTTGTCAACAGCAGGGGCGATTTCCGCGAGGACCTTGTCGATCACCTGCGGCTTGACGCTCAGGATGATGATGCCCGCCTCTCGAACCGCATCCACATTCGTTTTTTGCGGGAGAACGCCGTAGGTCTTCTTAAGATGCGTAAGCCGGTCCGTGGAAACGTCGGCAACGAGGATCCGGTCCGGCCCGGCCATTCCCGATGCGATCAAGCCCTTGATGAGCGCCTCGGCCATGTTTCCGCCGCCCAGGAATGCAATTTTTTTATCGAGTGCCATTGTGCCCCCCTACAAAATCTTATTCGTATCTGCTTCCTCCCCTTCAAGGGGAGGATCGAGGCGGGGATGGGCCTCACGGAATCGGCAGGAATAAACCCATCCTCACCCTCCCCTCTCCTTGAAGGAGAGGGGGAGTGGCTGTTAGCTTCTCTTCCCGAATATCGCCGTTCCCACCCGCACAACGGTTGAGCCTTCTTCCACCGCCGTTTCAAAATCTCCGCTCATGCCCATCGAGAGCTCCTGCAGGGACACGTCGGGAATATTTTCCTGTGCGATGCCCGCTGCCAGCTCGCGCAGTCTTTGGAAATAGGGCCGTACCATTTCCGGATTGTCCAGCAGGGGCGGGACGGCCATAAGGCCTTTGATGGCAATGTGCTTGAGCTTTGCCGCTTCGCGGACGAGGCCCGCGGCCTCCTGCAAGGCCACTCCCGCCTTGGCTGCTTCGCCGGCGATGCTCACTTCGATCAGGACGTTCTGGACCTTGCCGATCTTTCCCGCCTGTTTATCGAGCTCTTTTGCGAGATCAAGGTTGTCGACGGAGTGGATCATATCAAAAAGCTTGACCGCGTACTTGGCCTTGTTCGTTTGCAGATGTCCGATCAAATGCCAGCTTGCGATCTGCCCGAGCTTCTCGATCTTCTCCTTCGCCTCCTGCACCCGGTTCTCGCCGAGAATGGCCGCTCCCGCGGCAACAGCCTCCCGGATCCTTTCGGCATCGACGGTCTTCGTGACCACGATGAGCTGGACCGAAGATGGGTCCCGGCCCGCGCGCTTTGCCGCGGCAGCGATCCGGTCATGAATGTGTTTCAGATTATCGGCTATCGACATGAGCACCTCGTATCCACAGATGAACACGGTTAAAGACAACACGGTTTCATCAAGAATCAAAAAATATTTCGCCTGCAAAAAAAGTGCGACAACGGTTTTGTTTTAGTTCTGGCCTGAGTTCTTATTTCTCTTTTTACCGTGTTCATCCGTGGTTCCTGCATCTTTACGGTTTGATCATGATCATTGAGAGCATCCTGCCGGTCCTGCCCTCGGCGCGAAAGGAGTAAAATAAATCCCTCCTGCAAGCCGTGCAAAGCCCGATGGCATGGATGTTCTGTTCCACCAGGCCGGTCCGCATCAGCTCTTTCGCATTCGCTTTCACCAAATCCAGGCCCCAGCGGTCCTTGCCGCGGGACGTCGCGATCTCTTCCCAATGGTAAAACGCTTCCCTTACCGGTCCCATGACCGGCCCGTCCACTTCGTAGCACTCCGGCCCGATGGCCGGGCCGATCACTGCGAGCATCCGTTCGGGCCGGGACCCGAACTCCGCCCCCATCCGCACCACGGTCTGGGAAACGATTTTCTTGACCGTGCTCCGCCAGCCTGCATGGATCGCGGCAACTGCCGGAACTCCGGGATCGAAGAGCAGTATCGGCACGCAATCGGCGGTTTCGACGCCGACCGCAATCCCGGGAGCATCAGTGACCAGGGCATCGGCCTCGATGGTCCTCGGATCGATCTTCCCGCCTATCAATCCCCGGGCGTCGATCCGGACGATGTTCTCCCCATGGACCTGGTTTACCGTAATAAGTTTGTCCGGGGTAATGCCGAAGGCGTTTGCTACGGCGTCCCAGTCGCCGGGCGTTTTGTTGCCGCCCGTTCGCGCGCCCAGACCGTGCTTCCGAGTGGTAAAGGCATGACGAATCCCGCCTGCCTGTTCAAAAGCAGGGACCCGCAGATAGCCGATGCCCTTGAGCGACCGTTCCTCGTACGACTGTTTCCTGTCCCTGTTCATTCCCGTGAATCCGCAACAGACCGGGGCTCCTCCGGCCTGCACACACCGCAGGTCATGCACGAACCGACCTTGCAGGGCGGCGTGAACGCGCCTTCGAGGGCGCGCTTGAATTCGTTTCTAAGATATTCTTTTCTCACACCGATGTCAATAAAATCCCAGGGCAGGACCTCGTCAAACCCGCGTTTCCGAGAGACGAAGAAGTCCGCGTCGATCTGCGTTTCTTTCGATGCCTTTTTCCAGTCTCCGTCATGGCGAAGAGCTGACCTGAGCAGCTCCCCGACCCGCCGGTCGCCGCGCGAGAGCAGTGCCTGGATATACTCCCACTTCGGAAGGTCGTGGATAAGGTTCATATTCCCGATCTTCCTGATCGCCTTTTCAAGAAAGCGCTGCTTCCTGTTCAGGCTTTCGATCGTTTCCATCGGCTCCCATTGAAAGGGAGTGAACGGCTGTGGAACGAATGAATTCACGGAAAGCGTGATACGGCCGATCTTGCCCTGCGGCCGGGCATGTTTCAGCTGCACCTCGTGGACTTTTTCCGCAAGCGCGATGATTTCCTCCACGTCTTCCTGCGTCTCCGTGGGCAGGCCGATAATGAAGTACAGCTTGGCATTGGGGATGTTGCTGCCGAACACCAGGTCCGCTGCGCGGAGGATGTCTTCTTCCGTGATGCCTTTATTAATGACCTTCCGGAGCCGCTCCGAGCCCGCCTCGGGCGCGATCGCAATGGTCTTGTGTCCGCTCTTCGCCAGCCGTTCGATGAGCGAAGCGCTCACCGAGTCCGCGCGCAGCGACGAGACGGAAACGCCGCCCTCGATAGTGGCGCACAACTCGCCGATGTCGGGATAGTCCGAGATCGCCGCGCCCACCAGGCCGATCTTGCCGCAGAGCTCGTCCGCCTTTCCGGCTTGCTTCCCTGCCGCGTCAATGCTCAGATTGCGCGGAGGCAGGTAGAGGTACCCGGCCATGCAGAACCGGCAACCGATACAGCGGTGATAATCCATCATGACAATACCGTCGGGCCGTTTAAATGTGGCCTGAGTGGGACAGACCCGGACACAGGGGGGACTGGTGCAGTGGTTGCACAGCACCAGGACCGGCTTGTCCTTCAACGAGTCGGCCACCCG
>JAJYKN010000103.1 GCA_021788515.1 Nitrospirota bacterium
TACGCCAATTGAGCCGGTTGCACTGACGTTTAACCTCATGTATGGACCTGAAAAAGACAACAACAACCATGACAACAGATTCCTCTTCGACTGGGTAGGCACTCTTAAGGCGACCAAGGAATTGACTTTCGTGCTGAATACGGATTATGCGACAGAAGAACATTCGGCGCCCGACGGCGGCACCGCAAAGTGGTATGGTATCGCGGGATACGCGAAATATGACTTCAGCGATCTCTTCAGCACGACGATAAGGGCCGAATACTTCGACGACAAGGACGGGGTGAGAACCGGTGCGGCCCAAAAGCTGAAGGAGATAACGTTCACTCCGGAGTTCAGAGTAGCGAAGGCGATCATTATCAGGCCCGAGTACCGACACGACTGGTCGGACCAGATGTCCTTTGATTCCGGCAGCAGGAAGAGCCAGGACACGATTGCGCTTGGCGTAATGTACACCTGGTAGGTTGAAATAAGGCTGCGTCCCGGCCCCGGCAGAGGCCGGAACGCAAGAAACAACACTAACAAAAGGAGTATATCATGTCAGAACAGACAAATACACCCGGAACAACCAGGGGAACACTAGGACTTACAGGTCTGACAATGAACGCGATGGCGCTGATCGCGCCAGGGGCATTCTTATGGTTGACTTTCCAGATGCAGTCCCTTTACGGCGCGCCGATGGCCGGCTCCGCCATGTGGTTCGGCATTCTCTTTGCGCTGCTGCTGTGTTTCGCCACGGCGATCAGCTACTCAGAACTGGCGAAGCTTTATCCGGGACCCGGCTCATCGTACCTTTATGCTGAGCAGGCGTACCTCTCAAAGACGCATGCTTACAAGTTCGCCCGTATAGCTAAGTTCATCACGGGATGGGCGAGCCATCTGTATTACTGGGTTTATCCCGGGGTCATGGTCGGTGTGACTGCTATTCTCGCCAGTTTCCTTATGGGCCAGTTCTTCCCGGACACCTTCAGCGGTACATATAACAGTCCGCTTTTTATGTGGCTTTTCAGCATCGTGTTCGCGCTCGGCGTGGCATATATCGCCTACCGCGGCGTGACAGGCACTACCGCCGTAAACGTGGCAATCAATATCATCCAGATCGCGGCGCTTCTGATCTTTTCCGTGATCGCCATCGGTTATAGGGTGCAGCATCCGCAGGGCTCCACCGGTTTCCACCTATCAAACGGCGTCGCAGTGAACTACCAGGTCGCGCAGGAGGCTGTGAAGGACGACAAGGGCAATCCTGTGCCTGTGTTGGATGAAAACAACAAGCCTACTGTGGATAAGGACGGGAAGCCGGTCTACAAGATGCAGGACGCACAGGACAAAGACGGCAATCCTGTCCCTGCCGACAAGGACGGCAAAGCGGTGACTGATCCGAAGCTCGCAGCGCCTTTTACGGTCGACTATTCCCCGGAGGGGGCGATCACGAAGGACGACAAGGGGAACAAGGTCTTCAACTACCATTCGTCGGCGGGATCTGTCGTCCATCCCCATGGGTTCAACTACATATTCATTCAGGCGGCTATCGCGATCCTCATCCTGGTCGGGTTTGAATCGGTCACCTCGATGGGTGATGAGGCAAAGCATCCGAAGAGAGATATCCCGCGTGCGGTGCTACTGTCGCTGGCGATACAGGGTGCTGTCTGTTACCTGATCGAGTACTTCGCCGCCGGCTATTTCCTTCATAATGGCTACACCGTCCCGATGGCAGGCGCTTCAGGAGCGCCGATCGGCGATATGATGGTGATCGTCGGCACCTGGCTTTTCGGCAGCTACGCGGCCGGTAAGGCGTTCATGCTGGTTCAGGCCTTTACGGTCTTCCTGGCGCTTATAGGCACGACGCTCTCCTGCCTAAGCACCGGCGCCCGCGTAACATACGCGATGGGCCGTGACGAAGAAGTTCCGTCGCACTTCGGCCTGCTCCACGGCAAGACGGCATCACCCTACCGCGCGATCTGGACGCTGGCTGTGATTTCGGCGATCATCGGCATCATTACGGTGACTGTGTACCTCGGCGGCACGACGCCGGCGGCGCTGGACAAGCATAACTTCTGGTACAGCTTCGGCATCTTCTCGCCGGAGACGTATGCAGCGCTGCCCAATACGCTGGTCATCGTAACACTGGTCAGCAACTTCGGCACGTTTCTTTTGTACATGATCACCTGCTGGATCGCGATGGTGGCCTTCAAGGAGCACCACAGTTTTAACAGCTTCAAGCACGTGGTAATCCCTGTTCTGGGATTGCTTGCGAATCTTGTAATCATGCTTTTTTATCTGGTCGGTCCGTTTACGGTCGCCGGCATGAGCTGGAAGGAGCCGTATATCGCGCTGGGTGTTTGCGCGGTGTGGGGAATTTACGGTGCCGTCTACTTCCTCAAGTCGAGTAAGGCCAACGGCAAGGAAATTCTGCTCAGTAAGCCATCTCAGGCCTAGCGGACGACGACAACGTTTTGAAACACGAGCAAATAGGACGGCCATCCGTAAGGGCGGCCGTCCTTCCTATTACCAAAAAATGCTAAAATGCCTTAATAATGGAACTGACCTACGCTGAGCTTTCCTCACCCGGCCCCGCCCGTGAGAACAACGAGGATTTTGTGGGCTTCTGGCAGCCGCAAACAGTTGATGAAAAGCGCAGTCTCGGAGCGGTCGCTGTTCTGGCCGACGGCGTGGGAGGACTCAGTTACGGAGAAGTGGCCAGCCGGCTGGCGGTAGAGACGGCCCTCAAGACTTTTCGCGGGGCCGCGAGGGATCAGTCACCTCAGCAGCTCATAGAACAGATGTTCAGCGCGGCTAACCGTGCCGTCTACGATAAAGGCATGGAGGATCACGGCAAGTCCCGTATGGCAACGACCGTGGCGGTAGTGGTACTGCGCAACAATGAGATCACGGTGGGCAATGTGGGAGACTCCCGCGTTTATCTGGTACGCAAGGCCACGATCAAGCAGTTGTCTACCGACCATACCTACACCGGTATGCAGCAGAAATTCGGGCTCATTTCCGAACAGGAGGCCAAGACCAGCGAGAACCGTTCGATCTTGACCCGCAGCGTCGGACATGAGTTGATGATCCGGGTGGATGTGGAGAACTCCACGGTGTTCAAGGGAGATAAGGTTGTGCTCTGTTCCGACGGGTTGTATGCGTATGTGACAGACAGCGAAATCGCCGACATCGTCTCGCGCTATTCTCCGGCACAGGCCTGTCGTCAACTCGTTGCCCTGGCTGAGCAGCGCGGCACCGAAGACAATGTTTCCGTGCAGGTTTTGCAGATCAATGACGTCGAAAAAGTTGCGTTGTATCGCGGAGTGGCGATGTACCAGGAGTCGGTCGACCCGACGGGCGGGTATGAAGTCAGGCCGGGACAGACCCTCGACAGCCGTTTCCTCATCCTCGAGACGATCAGTCGCAGCGGCATGGCGACCATCTTCAGGGCAACAGACCAGAAGACAAATCAGACAGTGGCGGTGAAGGTCCCGCTCATGCAGTTTGAGAGCGATCCAGGCTTTTACTCCCGGTTCCTTCGCGAGGAGGAAATCGGAAGCCGTCTGGACCATCCTTACGTCCTCAAATTCATTCCTGTCGAAGAGGGACAGCGCAGTCGGCCGTACATCGTGACTGAGTATCTCCGCGGCTATACGCTTTCGCACCTGTTGAACAGCGTCCGCCCGCTGCCAGAAAAGGACGCGATCAAACTGGCGGGCCGCGTCTGCGAGGCGCTTGTATATATGCATGCGCACGGCGTCGTCCATCGGGACCTCAAACCCCAGAACATTATGCTCTGCAACGACGGGACGATACGAATCATGGACTTTGGCATAGCCAAGGTCAAGGAGGGGAGACGGATCACGTTCACCGGCTTCACGCCTGCCGTCGGTACTCCGGATTACATGGCCCCGGAGCAGGTCAGGGGGAAGCGGGGGGACGAGAGGACCGATATTTACAGCCTTGGCGCAATTCTGTACGAAATGGTGGTCGGCACGACGCCGTTTGAATGCGAAAACGAAAATCCCCTCGTGATCATGAACGCCCGCATAACCGGCGATCCGGTTGCCCCGCGGAAACGCAATCCGAACGTCTCGCCTCAGGCAGAGGAGATCATTCTGCACGCCATGGAACGGGGTCCTAAGAACCGCTACCAATCAGCCACGGCGATGAAGGCGGACCTGGATAATCCGGCGGCCGTGCAATTGACCGGCCGGTGCGACAGGCTTCAGACCCCGACCCCGTGGAAGCGGGGCTGGAAGAAGGCGCTTTGGATTGCGCTTGCCGTGACTGTACCTATCATTATTTTTATCCTCTTGGTTTTGCTTATTATCCGCCGCGGCCCCGCGCACTGAGTTTCTGCAATTCGTTCTGCCTTCATTTCCGTTTTTTCCCATCTACATTATTGTAATGTGAGACATTTTTGTTGCAGAGCTAACTGGTATCAAATCCTTATAAAACAACAGTTCTTGCCTGGCACGCTGATTGCTGCTAACTTTTAAAGAGGAGGCCCATATGAAGAGAATAGAGGCATCTTTATCGTGCAAGGTTTATAGATGACTTATCTTGCCTGGCTTATTTTCATTTGTGCCGCAGTTCTTGAGGTCGGGGGCGACGCAGTTGTTCGCAAGGGACTTCGCGGAAGCAGTCTCATTATCATATTGATTGGATTCGCCATGTTGGGTTCTTATGGGGTTGTTGTCAATACGGTGAAATGGGACTTTTCAAGATTGCTCGGAGTATACGTTGCGATCTTTGCGATCATAAGCATATTGTTCGGTCGATTTGTATTCGAAGAAAGCATACCAGCGACGACCTGGATCGGATTGATAGTTATCATTTTCGGCGGAATGATAATCCAGTTTGGGGAGAGAATATAGTCACACGGCGGCTGTCCGGCTTATATTCACGTGGAATAGATGAACAGCTATAGGGAGATGAGGAGATGAAGCAATTTCTAATAATGGGAGTCTTGATGGTATTTATACTTTCGGCAAGGGTGGTGTTTGCCGAAGACCAGGTGCCGAAGGCTAACCCTCCTTCTGCGGCTGAGCAGGCGGCTCCTGCTCAGCCTGCACCTGCCGCCGCGGAACTTGAACCTGACCCGTCCGGCGCGAACACAGGAGGCGCCGCCGATGTAGTCGGAGCATCTTCCGGGTCACCGACGCTCGATGAATTGGAAAACCTTGGGCCGAAAGAACCCCTTGCAGCGAAACTCGCTGATACGATCGGGCATAACAGGGTAGCGCTAAATCTCGTCTGGACATTGCTCTGCGGCTTCCTGGTCTTCTTTATGCAGGCGGGCTTTGCGCTGGTTGAGACGGGCTTTACCCGTGCCAAGAACGCGGGACATACTATGGCCATGAACCTCATGGTTTTTGTCTTTGGGGTGCTTGGTTACTGGCTCATCGGCTTTGCGCTCCAGATGGGCGGCGTGGGAGCCAATCCTCTTGCCGGTGGAACAGCATTGTTAAACGGTGAATTCGCTGTGCACCTCTTCGGAAAGGATTTCGGAATCTTCGGGACAAAGGGTTTTTTCCTTATGGGCCAAACCTATGACGCCTCGATTATTACCCTCTTTCTCTTCCAGGTGGTCTTCATGGATGCCGCTGCCACGATTCCAACTGGTGCAATGGCCGAACGCTGGACGTTTAAATCTTTTATGATCTACTCGTTCTTTATGGCGATCATCATTTATCCTCTCCATGCGAATTGGGTATGGGGCGGAGGATGGTTGTCGCAGCTCGGCAAGAATTTCGGAATGGGCCATGGGACCCTCGATTTCGCAGGGTCATCGGTTGTCCATATGTGCGGCGGCGTTGCAGCCTTTACAGGGGCCTGGCTGTTAGGACCGAGGATCGGCAAATATAAGGCCAGCGGAAAACCTAACGCTATCCCGGGGCACCATATCCCCATGGCTGTGCTGGGGACTA
>JAJYKN010000104.1 GCA_021788515.1 Nitrospirota bacterium
GGTCGGCGACCCGCTGGATCGGCGTCGTTGCGGTCTGCGCCCGCTCAACGATCCGCGCAATCTGCGCAAGGGTCGTATCCTGCCCTGTTTTCGTGACCCGGACCAGGAGCGTACCAAGTCCGTTTATCGTCCCTCCGATCACGATCGTCCCCTTCGTCTTCTCCACGGCCCGGGATTCTCCCGTCACCAGCGATTCGTCCACTTCGGAACAACCTTTGAGGACCACGCCGTCCAGCGGGATTTTCTCACCGGGCCGCACCTCGAGCACATTTTCCTTCTTTACCAGTTCGTCTGCGGTCATCAGGCGGTCCTGCGCCCATACAACGCGCGCCTCTTTCGGCTGAAGCGCAAGCAGCGTGGTGACCGCGTCTGAAGCGGAACGCTTTGCCGAATTTTCGAGATATCTTCCCACCAGCACGAGCGTGATGATCATAGCAGCGGTGTCAAAATAGACTTCTCCGCCAACCACCATGGTATAAACGCTGAAGAGATACGCGGTGACTGCTCCGAGCGAAATCAGCACATCCACGTTGACCAGCCGGTTTCGCAGCCCTTGTACCGCCCCTTTCAGGAACGGCCGGCCGGAATAAAACAGCACCGGCGTGCAAACGACGCAGGAAGCGGCCTGCAGCCAGTGTTTCATCTGAAGGTCCATTCCCTGAAAGTAGCCCGCATAGAGTCCGAAACTCAGCAGCATCAATTGCATGGAAAAGAAGAGCGCCGTGCCGAGCCGCAGCAAAAGGTCTTTATTCTGTTTCTGAAGCATTGCCTCGCGGCCTGATTGAGTATAGGGAGTTGCCGCATAACCGATTGCGCGAAGACGGGAAAGAATGCGGCCTAGGTTCGTTTTTGTGCCGTCCCACCGGACCACGGCTCGATGCGTGGCGAAATTCACGCGGCCCGAGACCACGCCGGGTGTCCGCTCCAGGATTTTTTCATTGAGCCACACGCAGGAAGCGCAGCGGATGCCGTCGATCATAAGGTCGGCTTGCTGAATGTCTTCGTCGCGTGGGACGGACGCTCCCCCTGTTTCAGACTCAATGAACGGCGGGCCTGCTTCCTGTCCGGCCGGAAAGCGAACGGCTTCGGGAATGCCAAAGGAGCGCCAGTCGCGTTTTTCATAAAAAGCCTGCAGCCCCTCCTCCCGGATCATCTCGTAAATCGCCCGGCAGGCATGACAGCAAAAAACCTTTTTCCCGGAAGGGCTGTCGGCATACACTGCCTCCCTGTCCGTTACGGAAAGAAGACAGTGATCGCAGGTCAAGAGGGTTGTCCGCACAATCGACACTTAAATTTCCCTCCCCTGTTCCGTTTGCTCCTGATAGATAAACGGGGCTTCCTGTTCGATCCGGATTTCACGCGACTCAACATTTTCAAGAATAAAACGAAGCTGGGTCGCGCGGTACGTGAGGTTTTTTCTTTTGACGAATACATAGGCTTTCATTTTTATGCTCGTATCAGGCGGCAGCAGGAACGGGTTGCTGAAGACGACCAGTTTTGCGTCTTTGACGCCTGAAATGCTGAGTTGGAAGACCCCCGGGTTCAAACTCCGGTTTTCAACAATCATTGAATAGGCATTCATAATACTGCCTGCATCATCCGTTTTGCGAAACGATTGGGGCTCATCGCGAAACACCCAGAAGTCCATCGGCACTCTGACGTAAATTTGATGGGCGAACAACACGGCAATAAAAGCAAGGGCGATCGAAAGCCCAACGACGCGGACACGCGCCCCCGTTTGCACGGAGCTTCCGGACCCCCGGAAATACCCGATGAGCGGAGCGTTCGTTTTTCCCTCGAACTGCCGGCCGCAGGCGTCGATGCATTCGGCGCAGTTGATGCATTCCACCTGGAGACCGTCCCGGATGTCAATGCCCGCAGGACAGGACCGAACGCACGCCCAGCAGTCCTGGCACTCCTCTGCGCGTGCGCGGTCGAATGCGATGGTGAGGGTCTTGTCATCAAAAAAAGCGCTCTGGAACCTCGCATACGGGCAGACGGTTGCGCAGAATTTCCGGCGCACGAAGGCAAGGTCCAGGTAGATCAGGACGCTGAAAAAAAGCCACGACCCGAATGTCCAGGTCCCGAGAGTGTTATCCGTTATGTCCGCCAGCATGTCGTAGGGAGAGACGAAGTACCAGATAAGACTTGCTGCAACGATGATCGAAAAGGATGCGAGAAGGGCCTGTGAAAGACCAAGACGCACCAGCCTGGGCGTTTTGAACCCCGAGGCCAGTCGTTCCAGCGCTGTCGAAAAATCGGAGAGGACCGTCTGGGGGCATGCCCAGCCGCACCAGAAACGGCCGTAGAGAACGGTAAAAAGCATGATGCCGATGAAGAAGAATAAAAAGACGAGCAGAAAAAAATAGGCCTCACTGATCCAGAGGACAGAACCGAAAAAATAGAGTTTGAGCGACGGGACATCAAAGCGAAGGGCGCTCTCGCCGTGCACTCGTATGAACGGGAGCCCGAGCAGAAGCGCGGCCTGCAACCAGGCAACGATGGTGCGCCGCGTCCGAAATGTCATGGTTTTCATGCTGAACTACTTCGTGTGGCGGAAAGCCACATAGTGGGCCACGTCGCGGACCTTTTCCGGGCCGAGCTGCTTTCCGAACGCAGGCATGCCGTTCGGAGTGCCGTCGTGGATTACGCGCATGTGGTCGGCGAGCGTGCCGCCATAGATGAATTTGGGACCGGTCAGCGCCGGCCCGATGCCGCCTTCGAGATTTTCACCGTGGCACATGGCGCAATTGGTCTTATAGATCGCAAGCCCCTCGTTGTTCACGTCCACCGGCCCTTCGGATGCCACTTCCTTTGCCTCATGTGTCGCGCTGGCCTGTTTCAAGACCTCCATGCTTTGCTGGTATTGTTTTGATTGCGTCCATCCGCTGCTTTGGGGCAAAAAAAGATAAAGGTAATACAGCCCGGAGACCGCGAGGCCGATGAACAGAATCATCATGCCCAAAGGCATCCTCGATTTCCCTTCTTTTCGTTCTTCTATGCCGTCATATTCGCCCATGATCGTCTCCCGGCGTTCAACAACATCCATCCCGCGGCAGCTCCGATGCCGGCTGTTAATCGTCATCCAGCATCCGGTACTTCGGCTCCTCAACCGTCTTTTTCCGTTTGTCGCGGAAATAGTATACCGTGATGCCCATCAAAACAACGACGAGCACAGTCGTAAACCCGAAATACAGCCACGCTCTCCATGCCATGCCGTTATTTTAACTCCTTGCCGAGCCTTGTAAGATACGCTACCAGCGCGTCCATTTCCGTTTTGCCCGCCAGCGCCTGCATATCTGCAGTCGCATAAGGATAGCCCAGGACGCGCATTTTCTTTTCCGTATACGACGTATCGAGTTTTCTCTCATTAAGCCACGCGTACGCGGGCATGTTCGAATCCCGGTACATGCTGCGGGGATCTTTCAAGTGCAGATAATGCCATGCCGCCGGATATTTTGCACCGACACGCGCAAGGTCAGGTCCGGTGCGCCTGGAACCCCACAGATGCGGCCGGTCGATGGCCGATTCTTCAATTTTCGACGGAGGGCCGTAACGGGCCGTTTCGAACGGGAGAGGACGCACGGTCTGAGTATGGCAATTGTTGCAGCCTTCGCGGATATAGATATCTCTTCCTTCCACTTCCAGCGGTTTATAAGGGATCACCTTTTCTACTGACGGAGTTGCTGTTCCCAGAAAGAGCGGGATAAATGTGGTGAAAAGCGTTCCCGCCAGGATCGTCAGCGTCGCCAGGACAATGAAGACTACCGGCCGTTTATCGACGTTCATAGGCAACTCCTCCGGGCTACCATGTGGAACAATACGCATAAAATGCAGGAGGCGATCTTCACACCATGACTTTGCATCATGCGCTAAGCTGTCTGCGCCGCATCGCGCTCTTGTATCTTCTCCAGGGCTGGAGCATTCTTGATCGTCTTATAGATATTAAAGACAAAGACCAAGAACCCGGCAAAGAAAATGACGCCTCCCACGGTCCGCATATTCCAGAACGGGTAATTTGGCGCAAGGGTCTGTATGAAGTTGGGGTAGACAAGGCTGCCGTCATGGTCCATTGCCTGCCACATCGCTCCCTGGCGAATACCGGTTATCCACATGGTGACTGAATAGATGAGCTGCCCCACCAGCACCAGCCAGAAATGCAGGTTTGCCAGTTTGATGCTGTACACCTCCGTGTTGTAGATGCGGGGGACCATGTAGTACATGCCTGCGGACAACGTCATGGTCAGCCACCCCATGGTCCCCATATGCACATGGCCGGGCACCCAGTCGGTGTAATGAATGAGTGCGCTGAAGGCCCGGATCGCCTGGCTCGGCCCCTGGATCGTCTGCAAACCGTAGAAGGTAATACCGAGAACGATGAACTTGACCAGGTAGTTCGACCGCATCTGTTCCCATTGCCCCTGCATCGTGCCGTACCCGTTAATGACCGACGCCCACGACGGCGCTATCAGGAAAATGCTGAAGGCAATAGCCACGGTCTGGATCCAATCCGGAAGCGGAGTGTAGATCAAATGGTGCGCTCCGGTCCACAGATAAGCGAAGACCAGTGCCCAGAAGCCGATAATGGAAAGCCGGTGGCTGTAAAGCGGCGCTTGCGTCGCTTTCGGAAGAAGATAGTAGAAAACGGCGAGGGGAAGCGTCGTAAAAACAAAGGCGACCGCGTTATGTCCGAACCACCACTGCACATTCGCGTCATTGGCCCCCGCGTAGATCGGATAGGACTTGAATAAGGAGACCGGGACCGATATGTTGTTTCCGATGTACACGATGGCAACGCCGACGATTGTCGCCAAAATATACCAGAGCGAAACGTACATCTGCTCTTCCTTGCGCTTCATGATCGTACCGATGATATTGATCGAAAACATGACCCAGAGGATCACGACGCCTATATCGAGCGGCCACTCCAGCTCCGAATATTCCTTGCTCTGGTTCATGCCGGCAAAAAGGGAAAGTGCGGCGAGCACGATGGCGACGTTGAAAAAGTAAAGCGTGACCCGGGCGAGTCCCGGGAACGCGAGGCGTGTCCTGCAAAGCCGCTGAACAAGGAAGAAGAACAGGCTGAAGGCCGCGGGCACGGTAAACCCGTAGATGACCGCGTTTGTGTGGACCGGCCGGAGCCTTCCGTAGGTAAACCAGGGAGGAATATTGAATGAGGGGTAGACAAGCTGGAGAGAGATCAACAGTCCGACGACAAGCCCTACGATCCCCCAGAACAAAGATGAAATCGCAAATCCCTTTATTGCACGATAGTCGTACTGAGCATCCTGCCTCATAGGGTGAACTCCCATCGTGGTTCCTGAAACGCGTGAGATCAGACTTTCTGTTTTGACAGATCTTCGAAATTCGCCTTTTTAAGCGTGTCCGTCACCTTGGACTGGACGTTCGCCCAGAGCAGCGTCGTGGGACAGTGTTTTGCGAAGCCGCATTTCTTTTTGTCGGCGAGGCAGAGATTGATATAGAGTTTGCCTTCGATGGCTTCGAGAACATCAAGCACCGTGATCTCACGGGATTGTTTTGCGAGCGAGAATCCGCCCTTTACTCCGCGGTAGGAACGTACGATCTTGGCCTTGACGAGTTTCTGGAGTATCTTGGCGAGGAAGCTTCTGGGGATTTTGTACTCCTCAGAAATTTCATTGATGAAGCTTACTTTCTTAAACGGCTGCCGGGAAAGATACAACACACTTCGAATCCCGTAATCGCTTTCACGAGTAACTTGCATGTATTTAGTATATCCATCTCCGGGCCGATGTCAAGTACGATGGCAAGCTTTTTCCTATCAGGTGAAGCTCTTGACGCTCTTGACGTCAGTTGTTAAATTGCCGCGATTGTTGTGTTATAATGGCTCACAGGAGGGGGCCATGCATAGAGCGATCCTGAGAACAGTTTTC
>JAJYKN010000105.1 GCA_021788515.1 Nitrospirota bacterium
CGGACTTTCCCCGGAAGACCATGAGGCGGCGCTCCGGATCATGAAGAATGTGTTGGGAGTGACCATCGCAAAATCGGGAACGGAAAGAACAGGCCGGAAGGCTGCGTAGTTATTGCGGATTGCGGATTGTGGAATGCGGATTGCGGAATAAAAAATCCAGAAAAGCCTTTTCCAAATCCAAAATCGAGGGAGGGTCCATGTTTCTCACCGCAGATCCGAAGGAGATACTCGAAGGCAAGATCACTGACGTCTATTTTGAACGGGCGCTCGCGATATTGAAGGCGAGAAACATCAATCCCATGGTCAGGGCGGAGTTTATCGCCAAGAGCCTGCCGGAGAAATGGCCCTGGGCCCTCTTAACGGGCGTTGGAGAGGCCCTGGAGCTGATGCAGCACCTGAAGATCAAGGTCAGGGCCATGCGCGAGGGCTCGGTCTTTTACCCTTATGAACCGGTCATGGAGATCGAGGGCAGATACCAGGACTTTATCGTGTACGAAACGGCCATTCTCGGGCTCCTTTGCCAGGCGTCGGGAATATCGACGCAGGCAGCACGAATGAAAAAGCTGGCCGGCGAGCGGCTGGTGATGAGCTTCGGCGCGCGCAGGATGCATCCCATTCTGGCGCCCATGATAGAGCGGAACGCCTTTGTGGGCGGATGTGACGGCGTTGCCGTGGTCAAATCCGGAGAGGTTATCGATGAAGACCCCATGGGCACCATGCCGCACTCTCTGGTCCTGTGCCTGGGCTCGACCGTTGAAGCGCTCAAGGCCTATGACGAGGTGCTTGATCCGAAGTTGAAGCGGGTTGCTCTCATCGACACGTTCCAGGACGAAAAATTTGAAGTGTTGAACGCGGCGCAGGCGTTGGGAAAGCGGCTCGATGCGGTACGGTTCGATACGCCCATGTCGCGCCGCGGCGATTTTTACCGCATTCTCGAAGAAGCGCGATGGGAATTGGATCTGCGCGGCTTCGATCATGTGAAATTTTTCGTAAGCGGGGGGATCTCCGAAGAAGACATCCCTGCGCTCAATCCCGTGGTGCACGGCTACGGTATCGGAACTGCCATCAGCAACGCGCCGGTCATCGATTTCGCCATGGATATCGTTGAACTCGACGGGAAACCCCTTGCAAAACGGGGCAAATGGTCGGGAAGTAAGAGCGTGCTCGCCTGCGACCGCTGCGGAGCACGGAAAATCGTTCCGTATACCGCCAAAGGGGCAAGGACATGTGCATGCGGAGGAGTTTTTGCCGATATTCTGGTCTCCGTTCTCGATCACGAAACGTTTCTTGTAGAGCCTGATGCGCCTGCCACGATCAGGAAAAAAGTTATGGAAGCCTTAAAAATTCTGGAGCCCTGAGTTGCTGCACAGGGGGTACAGTAACTATCATTGACAGCAACGGAGAAGTATATTATCGTATGAACGTGAACACCGGAGACGGAAGTAATGCGAATTTGCCTCTGTTACCCCAGCTAATTCCTTTCGCTAAATCCGTCATTTTCCGCTCAAACTTTTCTCTCTCCGTAACAACGTTCCGCAAAAGCCTCCTCTCTTTCCTTGACATCCTATCGATTCCGAGCTATAGTTAGTTTAACGTTAAATAATTTAGTATTTATTGAGGCAGCTAGGTTTCATGAAGAGCACGCACTACAGAGGCACGAAAGAAGAAGTCAAGGCGCTCAGTGCCTTTGTCAAGCTGACACGGGCGTCGGAAGCGATTTCAACACGAGTCCACCGGCATCTGGGAGAAGCGGGACTGACGGTCAGCCAGTTCGGCGTGCTGGAAGCAATCTATCACCTCGGTCCCTTGAGCCAGGCCGAGTTGGCAAAGAAAATACTCAAAAGCACCGGCAATATCACGATGGTCATCGATAATCTGGAGAAGAGGGGCCTGGTGAAGCGTGAGCGGAAAGAAGGTGACCGGCGTTATTATGCGGTTACCCTCACTCCGGCAGGACAAAAGCTGATCAGCGGCATTTTCCCCCGCCACGCAGGAAAGATCGTCGAATCGATGAATGTCCTGACCAAGGCTGAACAGGAGCAACTTGGTCAGTTGTGCCGAAAACTGGGACTGGCGGAGGAAGAAGCGGGGACTCCCCGATGAAGAACCTCAACCGGTGAACGGAAATGTTGATGCAGTGACAGGATTTTTACAAAAGGAGGAAATAAATTATGTTAAAAAAGCTGTTTCAAACAAACGATGATGTTGCACTGCTGGTGCTGAGGGTGGTCCTTGGATACGTGTTTTTCTTTCCCGGCATGCAGAAGCTCACGACCATGTACGGAGGGTACGGCTTCACGGGGACGCTCGGATTTTTTACCAGCAAGCTGGGCATCCCCGTGGTGTTCGCGTTTCTGGCGATCATGGCGGAAGGCATCGGCTGGGCCGGCCTGATTACCGGGCTGCTGACCCGGGTCGCAGCCTTCGGGATCGCCGTGAACATGGCTGTAGCTGTGTATATGCTGCATTGGCAGAACGGGATCTTTATGAACTGGTTCGGGAACCAGAAGGGCGAGGGCTATGAATATCATCTTCTCGTAATCGCCATCGGCATTGCGCTCATGATCAGGGGCGGCGGCAAATGGTCGATTGACAAGGCCATTGCCGACAAAATGAAGTAACTCATTGCCAGGTGGGTGTCATATACGACGGGGTCATCCCTCAGAAGAGATGACCTCTTTTTTTGTCAATCTTCCTTAACCCATTCTGCACTCCACAATCTATAAACCACGCAATCGATAAGTCCTTGCATTTTAAAATAAGTTATACTATGCTCGATTCGTTGTTCGTAACAACATCCGCAGGATGCACAAAAGGGATTGAGAAGGGGAAATGAGATCTATAGCATGAAGAATCTGCGAAGACAGTCGGCATTCGGCATCAGTCTGGTCATGCTTTCCGCGCTGACGTATTTTATTCAGGTACGGCTCTTTCATGCCGGGCGCGATACCTTATTTTATTTCCTCCAGGACCTGGCTTTCGTTCCGATCCAGATACTGCTCGTGACGGTGATCATCGATCAAGTGTTGCGTCTGAGGGAAAAGGCCGCAATGCTGAACAAGCTGAACATGGTTATTGGCGCTTTTTTCAGCGAAGCAGGCACCCATCTGCTCAAGTCGTTCTCGGGCTTTGATCACCATGCCGACCGCATCAGGCCGGAACTGCTCGTGAACGGAAAATGGAGCGACCGGCAGTTCGCCCGGGTCGTTACGGACCTTCAAACGTACGATTACCGCATTGACGTAGAGAAAAACGATTTGGGGGCGCTCAAGCTTTTTCTCGGCGGGAAACGCGATTTTCTTCTGAGGCTTTTAGAAAACCAGAACCTGCTCGAACACGAGACGTTTACCGAACTGCTCTGGGCGGTCTTTCACCTGACGGAAGAGCTTGAGGCCCGGGCCGACGTGGCGCATCTTTCGGCCGTTGACCGGGAACATCTTGCGGGAGACGTCAGGAGGGCCTATGTCATCCTGATCGCTGAATGGCTCGGCTATATGAAGCACCTCAAGAAGGAGTATCCCTATCTGTTTTCTCTCGCTGTTCGGACAAATCCCTTTGACGAGCACGCATCGGCCTTGTTTCAATAAGGCCAAAACACGATTGATGCATCGCTGATCGCTACGTTCTTGCATTTTAGTTGTGAACGAAGACCCGCTCGCCGAAGCGGGCCTCATCACGTTCGAAACCGCGGAGTTTCACCCGGCCATTGCATTCAAATGAGAAAAAGGAAGTACCTACAACAACTTCTCTAAAGTTCCCCCCGTCTTTTCCCCGAGCTGACCCCGGTGACGTATGCATTTGTAGTTCACAGCAGTTGCAAAATCAAAAATTGTGGTCTTCATTCAGAAGCTGTTAACCTCTGCCCTCATACGACCAGGTGAATATTCACTTGCAATAAGTTGCAGAAAATGCTAATTTTCAAGTCACAAGTCAAATGCACTGTAGTTTAAAATATTTTGACAGAGACGGGAGGCCAAAGATCGTGAATAAGCGAACCCGATGGAACCATAATAGTTGCATAACCCGCTGAGCTATACCATAGGCGTATAGCTCAGACAAACTATCTACGGCGGGATCTCCAACTCAATTTGTTTTTGGGACAGGACGTGAGTTATTAACCACAGGAGATATTAAAATGAAAAGTTTAAAAATTGCTCTAGGCGTTGTTTTTTCTATTGCGTTGCTTTCAGCGTGTTCCGGGGGCGGAGGAGGCGGCAGTAGCGCTAACAACAGCGGCCCAAGCAGCATGAAGTTAAGCGGCACGGCCGCAACGGGCAATCCTATTGCCAATGCTGCGGTGAGTTTGGTGGACAAAACCGGAAACACGGCAAGCGGGACCACCGGCGCGAACGGTTCTTTTACAATCGACACAACCGGGCTTACCCCCCCGTTCATGCTTAAGGTCGCATCGTCTTCCAGCGCCGCCTATTACAGTGTCAGTGCAGACGCTAACGCAACAACCACCATTAACATCACGCCGCTTACGGATATGATCATCCGCACCTGGTACAAAGTGCAGGGCACTTCTGTAGGCACCGCATTCAGCAGCCCGGCAACAAATCCACCTCCCACGCCAACCGAGGTCAAGGTGATAAGTACTGTAGTGCAGAATGTCGCTGAGGGGTGGCTGCAGCAGGCCGGTGTCGATACCGCTAATTTCAGCTTGATATCCACCCCCTTTAACGCCAACGGAAGCGGGGTCGATGGAGTGATTAATATGACCACCGTCAATCCGGCTACGGGGTCCATCATAATATCGAGCGGCACGGTAACCCAGAATTCCACTTTGACAGTAAGCGGCGGCACAGTGGATGTCTCCAGCACGTCTACGACAACCATCGGGACTTCCGGCGCTATTATTACGAGCACCGTCGTACCGACGACTACAGCGCAGTCGAGCGCGCTTGACGGCATTAACAGCTCAATCAGCGCTTTTATCACTACGGTCAACCAGAAGGGCTCTTCGCTCCAGGCGGCTGACCTGGCGCCCTATGTAGATCCGAACTATAAAAATGACGGCATGACCAGACCTCAATGGGAGGCCCAGGCGGTAAACGATCTGGCAGGTGCGACCCTATCCTTCTCCGGGCTTCTGATCAATTCATTGGATACCACAAACAACGTAGCCGATGTCTCGTTCCAGATTTCCAGAACGCAAGGCGGCGTTACCGAAAAAGATACGATGAAAGGATACTTCAAGCTGATAAGCGGCTCGTGGCTCATATCCGGAAACGGTTACATAGCGAGTGCCTACGCGATGACTTGGGCATGGGCGCAGAACGGCTACTCACAAAGCATCCGGTTCGAGGTTGACGACCCGCAGGTAAATAATGTGCAGTCCGTTACTGTTTCCGGACCGATGTTATCATCAGCAACGACTGTATCCATGGTCTGCGACTCAGGCATGATGGGCGGACTCCCGACGTGCGGCACCTCATACGGAAAAAGCACGATGAGGGCTTTCCAGTTAGAGCTCCCAGGCTGGCCTCCGATAATACCCAGCACGTACACCTTTGCGCTTACAGATAGTTCGGGCGTTCTTCACACATACACGTGGACGGTTAATGCCGCATACGGTTACAATGCCTCGGGGCCATTGATCGCGGACTATCCGGCAATGACATTGACCAGCCCGTCCAATCTGACGTTTTCGAATATCCTAAGCGGCGTAACCGTGCACGGATCGGTATTTATCCCGATTTGGGTCACAGGCCACGGCGACGCTCCTCACTTCAATTATGAAGGTCCGGGAGGTACAAATAATAACGTCAGCAACCAGGTTGTCTCCGGGACTTGGGATTCGGGGGTTGCCATACCAGGGCAGGTGAACAA
>JAJYKN010000106.1 GCA_021788515.1 Nitrospirota bacterium
GGCAATAAGGAGGAATACAAAGCAGTAGAGAACCGCCAACTCGCCCTTGTTCACTGCAGGGAAGAACGCCGGTCCCATCTGGAATTTCCAGTGGAACTGGAAATACGCCACCGCCATCTCGCCGCTCGCAAGGAAAGCCGTTATGCGGGTTTGATACCCCAGCATTATCGCGAGACCGCACACCAGCTCGATGACCCCGCCGAACCAGAGCTGGGAGCCCGGCGGCGGCTGAAAATCGGGAAGTATCCCGAGGATCTTCTGGGCGCCGTGGAACGCGAACATGAATCCCGCAACGATGCGCAGCAACGCGTACGCGTGTTCCTCGTACTTCTTCAGCAGTTTCATCGGCATGTCCTCCCGTAAGTGATTTCGCTACTTTTTGACATCCACGAGCAGCAGTTCGGCATCCTGTTCGGCAACGATATCGATCGCCGGTTCCTCGGTTACCATCGTGGAAACTTCCCTGCGAGATTTCGCCGTCAATCTGGTAAATGCTATGGGATCGCGGACCTTGATCATGGAAATCTCCTTCCACGGGCCGGGACGACGGGGCCCCTCATACGAGTATACCTCCTGAAGCGGGGCGATGGGACGCGGCTGAGACCAAGCAGGCTTCGTCAGTTGATGAAAAACGAAAAACAGGATATACTCAACACAATCAGTTCTGCCGTCCTTGCGGAGCATTTTAGTAAGTTGCGAATTAAAATCTACCCAAAATGGCAAGAATATTTCTCGCAAAGTGCGCAAAGGTCGCAAAGAAAGTCCAAAACGTTAGCCTTTATTTTAAGACAAAAGCCTCGCTTGCTTTTCTTGGCGTACTTTGCGAGCTTTGCGAGAGACGCCTTTAGTTCCGGCTTGTCCGGGTTAGGAGGGATCTATGCCGAGAGTAGCAGTACTGCTTGCCGATGGTTTTGAAGAAGTGGAGGCCGTCGCCGTCATCGATGTGCTGCGGCGGGCCGGGATCGACACGGTGATTGCGGGCCTGCACAGCGGCCCTGTTTCGAGCGCCCGAAGGGTGAACGTCGTTCCCGATACGGTCATCGACGCGGTGAAGGCCGATGACTTCGACATGCTCGTGCTGCCGGGCGGCCAGCCGGGCTCGGACAACCTGAACGCCGACCCCCGCGTGCGGGAACTGGTCAGGAGCTTTGCGCAGAAAGGCAAGTTCACCGGCGCCATCTGCGCCGCGCCGATCGTCCTCGCGAGCGCCGGAGTGCTGGAGGGCAAGCACGCCACCTCGTACCCGACCTACAAGGACAAGCTCGGGGGCGCCCGGTATGAAGAAAAATCCGTCGTGGTCGACGGGAACGTATTGACCAGCAGGGGGGCGGGCACGGCGCTCACCTTCGGCCTGGCCATCGTGGAAAAGCTGATCAACAGGGAAAAGGCCCAAAAGATCAAGGAATCGATGCTGATCCACTACGAGTAATTAGCAAAAATCAGGGACCGCGGCAAAGCAGCGCGACGACACCTCCCCCTTCGGCAATCCCGGCAAATGAAAGAGATCAGAGGAAACATGACTGAAGTAAACAACGGCAAAAGTGAACCACGCCCGGCAGCGGGCCTTTTCGGGAAAGCGCCCGACCCCGTCGACATATTGTTAAAGTATTTGAACTCCGGTTTTCGCGGCATAACGGGCAGCCCGTTCAATTTCTGCCGCGTCCTGTGCGAGATGACGGAAGGGATGAGCGGAGACAGGAAGGGGGACGCCGCGGTTTATGGATGGTATACCCCGGGCGGCCAGAAAAAGGACATTATTCAATTTGAGGACAATCATGTTTACGAAATCTAAACGGCGAGATTACGCTGCACGCTATCGAGCAGAAGGAGTATCAGCGTATCCGGCTGCTCCTCAACGTGCATCCGCTTTCGGTGCTGATCAGCAAATTTGAAATGGAAAAAGAGTATAAGGCGGCGCTCGATATCTTCAAAAGAAAGCAAACCGAGGAAAAACAGCGGCAGGAGGCTGAAAAAAGAAGATCGGAACAGGAAAACGGGATCGAACGGCGCAGTGGGAGCCTCGCGTATTCACCGCAAAAGAGTAAAGGAGATCGTGACGATGATCCTGAAAAACATCAAAGGCGAGATCAACGAGGAGAACATCACGGTTGCCATGCTGCCTTTTGTCGGCGAACTGGGTTTGGACGAACTGGACCGGATGAAGAACAGGATCCTGGAGTTGAAAGAAGTCGTGGCAAGCCAGCAGCGAAAGCAAAACGAGCTTGACAGGACGTAATCGTACCCGGCCCGATCAGGCCAGCGGGCGACGTTGACGCGGCCGGGCGCTCAATCGATACGCCGATTGTAACTGCCTTCCTCTCTTTTCACACGCCCGCCCGTCAGGTGCTCAGAAATTTGCTACAATTAATCAGGACAGCAACAGGCAGGTGACGCATGCGCATCGCGGTGCTCTCCGATATCCACGCGAATCTCGAGGCTCTGCTGGCCGTGCTGGAGCGGACCAGGGCGCTCAAGGCCGAGGCAATCGTCTGTCTCGGGGATATCGTGGGATATAACGCCAATCCCAACGAGTGCATCGACATCCTCAGGGCCGAGCGCGCAGCCTGCGTGCTCGGCAATCACGACGCCCGCGCAACGGGTCTGGAAGGACCGGAGCGTTTCAATCCCCTGGCCCGGGCCGCGGTGCTGTGGACGCGGGAACAGCTGACCAGCGAGAGCAGGCAATTTCTTGCGGGCCTGCCGCGCGAAGAACGGGTCCGCGACTTCTTCCTCTTCCACGGTTTCATCCACGATACCGACCGGTACCTTTATTCCCGGGACGACGCAATCGAGAACTTTCGGTTGCTGGCCGGTCTTTCCGGCGGGCCTCAGATCGGTTTTTTCGGCCACACCCACCTGGTGGCCGCCCTGAGCGAACAGCGGGGCATCGTCTCGGCTTCGCTCGACCGTGAGGAACTGGACCTGGTTGACGACAGGCGATACCTGATCAACCCCGGAAGCGTGGGACAGCCGAGGGACGGCGACCCCCGCGCATCGTTTCTGCTCTATGACGACGAGCGGCGCCGCGTGTCGTTCCTTCGCACGGCCTATGACATCGGGAAATGCCGGTACAAGATCATCAGCGCCGGCTTGCCGCCGCAGCTCGCCGACCGGCTCGAATGGGGCAGATGAGGCCCCCACAACGGAACAAGGAGAGATGAAGGGATGAACAGGCATGTCGTCATTATCGGGGGCGGCTTCGGCGGCCTTGAGGCAGCGTTTTCGCTGAAGGAACTTCTGCCGTCGGCGTGCACGGTAACGCTCGTGGACCGGAACGCCTTTCATTTTTTCATTCCGTCCATCCACGAGATCGTTTCGGGCAAGACCAGCGCAGAGAGCATCAGGATCCCCTTTGCCGCCATGCTCGGCCCAACAGGCATTCGGTTCGTGCAGGACGAGATGCTGGCCCTGGACCGCGAGAGCCGGGAGGTGCGGTGCCGGAACACGACGCTGCAGTACGACTATCTCGTCCTCGGCGCCGGCGCGGAAAACAATTTCTTCGGCATCGCGGGAGCGGAGGAGTTCTCCTACTGTTTTCGCAGGCCCGACGACGCTGAAGGCATACGAAACGAAGTAATGCGCCTCCTCGAGGACCCCGTCGAGCCCTGTCACATCGTTCTCGCGGGAGGGGGCACGGAAGGCGTGGAAACTGCCGGAGAACTGCTCGATCTGATCAAAAAAGAAGGCAGGGAAGACGACCTCAAATCAGGATTGGTTTCGATCGACCTGATCGAAGGAAGGGAGCGCCTGCTCACGACCTTCCCGGCAAAAGCGCAGGACATCGCGGAACAGTATTTGCGCGACCGGGGCGTAAACGTCCTGACAAGGCATGCGATCGTCGAAGTCAGGAACAACGCCGTCCTCCTCGACACGGGGGAGCGGCGGCATGCCGCCGTCCTGGTCTGGACCGGCGGCATTCAGCCCCCGGCGATGATCCGGACGCTCCCGCTCCAAAAGGACCGGCACGGCTGGCTCCTGGTCACGGACCGCCTCCATTCCCCTGACGATGACAGGATCTACGGGATCGGTGACGCGGTCAGCATCTCCGGCGCGGAGGGCCCTCTTCCTCTTCAACGGCTCGCGCACCACGCGCAGGACCAGGCCCGCGTCGCGGCGCTTAATATTGCGAACCAGCTGGAGGGCCGGGACCTCGTGGCATATTCACCGAAGAATAAACCGCAGCTGATCTCCCTGGGCAGGGAGATGGGGATCTTTGCGCAGGAAGGCAGGGTCCTGTCCGGCCCCTGGGTCGTTGTCTTAAAAAAAGCAGTGGAGCGAAAATACCTCATGGCGTGTCTCAGCAGGCCGGTGTCATCGGCCCTGGGTGCGAGGATTCCAGGAGCGGGTTTTGTGCGCAGATTGAGAATGCGCCTGTTCCGGTAACGGCAGGGAGCCCGGTTTCGTTGTTTTGCGCAAAAAAGCGGGTAAAAATAAACCACTGATACAAAATGAACCAACCATTTTGAGAGGCAGGGACGTTTTCATCTGTCCAGCGTTTCCCGTATAGTCTTCAGAAATTCCAGGGGTGCTATCGGTTTTGCCATGAGGGTCAACCCTTCCCCGAAGCTCTTTTTTTTCTCGAAAACGTCCGCGGCGTATCCGCTCATGAAGAGCACTTTGACGTCCGGCCGGGATTTCCTGATTTCTTCATAGGCGTCCTTCCCGTTCATTCTCGGCATGATGACGTCAAAAATGAGCAGCTTGATCTCGTCCCCGTGCTCCTGAAATTTTTTCACCGCTTGTTCTCCGTCGGGTGCGTCTATGACGTTGTACCCCGCGTCAGTGAGAAGCGTCACCGCGAATCGCCGGACAGCTTCGTCGTCTTCGGCCAGGAGCACGGTTTCCGCGCCCCCGAGGGCTTCAACGGGCCGCAGCGCAGGGACGTCGCCGGCAATCGATTGTACCAACGGCAGGTAGATGTCGAATGATGCGCCCATGCCCGGTTCGCTGTACACGGTGATGAATCCTTCATGTTGTTTGATGATCCCATACGCCGTGGAAAGGCCGAGCCCGGTGCCCTTCCCCTGTTCCTTGGTTGTGTAGAACGGCTCGAATATCCGGGCCTGCGTCAAACCGTCCATGCCGGCCCCGGTGTCCGCCACGGTAAGCAGCGCATAGGCGCCGCGACTTCCGTACCCGTGGTCGGCGATGAAATCCTGGTCCATATCGACCCGTTCCGTTTTGATGGTCAGGGTCCCGCCGCCGTTCATGGCGTCCCGGGCGTTCGTGGCGAGGTTCATGAGGACCTGTTCGATCTGGCCGGTGTCCGCGAAGATCATGAGCGTGCGGCCATCGAGGTCCATCTTCAGTTCGATATCCTCGCCGATAAGCCGCGCCAGGAGCTTGCCGACGCCGGCAATGATCTCGTTGATATTCACGGGACGACGGTTGATGAGCTGCTTCCGGCTGAAGGCGAGGAGGCTGTGGGTGAGATTCGCGGCTCGTTCCGCGGACGACAGTATCTGGTCTATGTAGGGAACAACGGCGTCATCCCGCATAAGCTTCATCTTTGCAAGATGTCCGTAGCCGGTGATAGCGGTGAGGATATTGTTGAAATCGTGGGCCACTCCCCCCGCGAGCAGTCCCACCGCTTCCATTTTATGAGCCTGGCGAAACTGCTCTTCCAGTTTTTTGCGTTCGGTGATGTCGTACGCCGTTCCCAATGACGCGGGCTGCCCGTCGAATTCAATGGTCCCCGAGGTAAAATCCACCCAGCGTTCCTCTCCGCTCTTGGTGACGATCTTGACTTCGCGCCGGGAGGAGCGTTTTCCCTCCCCGTCGCGGGCAGCGGTGCTGTCCCG